>JAKEHA010000059.1 GCA_022615275.1 Candidatus Latescibacterota bacterium | reverse complement strand
GTCTCCGCGATTTTCAACAAGACGGCGAGCAGCCGGCGCTGTCCCTGCGATCCGAAGCGGCGCAAATCGTGCCCGTCCATCACCAGCTCGACGTCGTCGCGATGGGGGCCGGCGAGCGTGACACCGCGGCGATACTCTTCGGATGCGATGGCCGCGAGTCGCTCTCGGAAGTCGTGGGCTAGCGAGTCGTCATCCGTGGGTGGCGACCCTAGCAAGTCCGAGTCGTAGCGCATCGCGAAGTCGAAGGGGCTCTGGAGGTCGCTCGCCTGGGCGCGCATCTCGCATTCGATGGCCGCCGTCAGCCCGCGTCGTCGCACGATCAAGTCCGCGCCGATCTCCACCAGGCGCTCGTTCCAGGCCGCCATCTCGTCGCGCGAAGCACGCGCCTTCAACGCTGCGTTGCGTTGCTCGACGACGCGACGGTACTCCGTGGCCGCGCGCAAGTACCCGGGATCCGTCATGGTGCCGATCATGTCGAGGAAGCGGCGCCGGTGCTCGGGCTCGCCCGAGACGACGCGCAGGTCGTGGGGTCCGAACAATACGGCGGGAAAGCGGCCCGCAAGGTCCGCGCGCCGCGGGAGCGTCTCCCCGTTGACCTTGATGGTCTTGGCCGCGCGCCCTTCGCGCCGCTCGATGGAGAACGCGAAGTTCTCGCGGCGTCCATCCGCGAAGGAGCACCCCAGCTCGACGCGGCAAAACGGCGCGTCGAAGCGAATCAGCTCGGTGTCGATTTGCGCGCGGAAAGAGCGCCCGAATCGGAAGAAGTAGACGGCTTCGAGGAGGTTGGTCTTGCCCTGGCCGTTGTCGCCGACGACGACGTTCAAGCCCGGCCCGAACTCGATTTCGCCGTCGAAGAGATTGCGGTACTGGGTGGAGACGAATCGATCGACGCGCACGGCGCCCGCTCGTTCAGTCGCTCAAGCGCAGCGGCATCAACAGGCACTCGTGCTTGAGCTCTTCGCCGTCTTGCTCCGGTGTCACCACGCCCGCGTTGTCGTTGCGATCGAGCATGAACGAGACGTCCGGGCTCTCGACCGTACGCAAGATGTCGAGCAGATAACGCGCGTTGTAGCCGATTTCCATCTTGGGCGACGCGTAGGCGCACGTCACCTCCTCGACCGCTTCGCCGACGTCGGGGGTTTTCACCGACAGCGTCAGGCGATCGTCTTCGAGCACCAGTTTGACTTGGTGGGTGATAGCGCTGGAGAGAATCGACACGCGGCGGCACGCGTCCGTCAATTCCTCGCGGCTGACGGTGAGCTTGCGCGTGTTCTTCTTGGGCATGACTTGGTTGTAATCCGGGAACGGGCCCTCGAGCAGGCGCGAGTAGATCACGCTATCGCCGAGATCGAACGTGATGTGATTCTCGGCCAGCGAGACCTGGACGCTGTCCATGTCGGCCGTGAGCGAGCGGTAGATGTTCAATGCCTTTGGAGAGACGATCACGTCTTTCTCTTCGCCGCCGGTCACAGCACCCGGCAGCTGCACCTTGGCCAGGCGATGGCCGTCGGTGGCGATCATGCCCAGCGTGCCCTTCTTGATCTCCCACAGGACGCCGCACAGCGACGGACGGGTCAGATCGGTCGACACCGCGTAGCTGGTCTTGTTGATCATGCGATCGAGCACGGACGCGGCGATCGGGAACGTCACCGCTGCCTTTTGCGACGGGAGCTTCGGGAATTCGTCGGCGCTCTTACCGGTCATCTTGAAGCGGCTGCGACGGCACTTGATGGAAATGCGATCGCCTTCGACTTCGATCGCCACCTTGTCGTCGGGGAGCGAGCGTGCGATCTCGAAGAACTTCTTGCCGGGGACGGCGACGCTTCCCGGCCCCGATGTTTCGCACGCGAGCGTTTGCGTGAGCGACACATCGAGGTCGTTCGCGGTCAGGGTGATCTTGCCGTCGCCGCGCGTCTCGAGAAGGAACGTCGAAAGAATGGGAAGTGATGTCTTGCTCGGCACGACGGCCGCAATACCCTGAAGGCTCTTCAGCAAATCCTTCTGATCGACGGTGATTTTCACTCCCGGTCCTCCTTCTCGCCCCATGGATCAAAACCCTCGCCGCAGGCGCGATTGCCAAAGCATTGTGCGGAGCCGCGACTATACCGCAGACGCGGGCGCTTCGCAAGAATGCTGTGCTGGGTGCGAACCACTTTTTCGACTCCGGTTCGTGAGTGGATCCGACAACGGTGTTGTCACTCGGCCCAAGCGGGAGACCTCGTTGGGGAGATGGGGGGCGGACCCGCGGCACTTCCTACTGTCTGGGTTGAATGATAAATCAAATCGTAGAAGCAGTAGTCGTGTGGAGATGTGGAACAACGATCGGCAACCGACACCGATCCATCGCGTTACCTCGAAGGCGCACTCTGGATGGACCGGGGAACGTGTGTTGAAAAGCCGGCGAGGCGTCCCCATGGGATAACTTCCCACACCCTATCCACACAAGATATCCCGAGTTCTGTGGAAAAGACGGCCGGGTGACAACGTGACAGCCCACTTGGTACCAAAGGAAAAAGAGGCCGGGAAGTGAGCCATGAATCCGCCGCTCCCGCGAGCGGATCCGCGTCCCGTCCCCGGCCTCTTCGTGCCGCACACCTCTGTGGCTAGCGAATTCCTACGACGAAAGCTCCTTCCGAAGCTGCCCGATGGTCGAGCGCAAGGATACGTCGCGCTCGATCATGTCTGAGATCTTCTGGCAGGCGTGGATCACGGTCGTGTGATCGCGCCCGCCGAAGCGCTGACCGATCTGCGCCAGCGAGGCGGTGGTCATGTCGCGGGCGAGGAAGATGGCGACCTGGCGGGGGAACGCGAGCCGAGCCGTGCGCACCTTCGAGCGCATCGATTCGACCGGAACCCGGTAGTGCTGCGAGACCACCTTCTGGATCAACGTGATACTGGTCTTCTTGGGCGTCGACTTGATGAAGTCCTTGAGCACGTCACGCGCGATCTCGCCCGTGATCTCCTGTTTGTACACGCTGGCGTGCACGAGCAGCTTGACCAGGCTGCCTTCGAGCTCGCGGATGTTGCTCTTGACCGAGTCCGCGATCAAACCGAGGACGTCGTCCGGTATGGAGATGTTCTCCCGCTCGACCTTGCGGCGCAGGATCGCCAAGCGCGTCTCGTAGTCGGGGGGTTGAATATCGGTGATGAGTCCCCATTCGAAGCGCGACACCAGGCGGTCCTCGAGGGTCGGGATCTCCTTGGGGGGACGATCGCTCGTCACCACGATCTGCCGATTGGCCCCGTGGAGCGCGTTGAAGGTGTGGAAGAACTCCTCTTGCGTGCTCTCCTTGCCGGCCAGGAACTGGACGTCGTCGATCAACAGGAGATCGACGTTCCGGTACTTGGTGCGAAACTCATGACCGTTCGCCTGACGAATCGCCATGATCATCTCGTTCATGAACGATTCCGCCGACGAGTAGTGGACGCGCGCGGTCGGGTGGCTCTTCAAGACCACGTGACCGATGGCCTGCATGAGGTGCGTCTTGCCGAGTCCCACGCCGCCGTAGATGAACAGCGGGTTGTAGACCTGCGCGGGCCGCTCCGAGACCGCCATGCACGCGGCGTACGTCATGCGGCTGTTGCTGCCTACGACGAACTCGTCGAAGACGTACTTGGGATTGAGCCGCTCGCCTTCGAGCGCGGGCTTGCGCGCGCGCGGCGCCATCGGCGCAAGAGCGATCTCGGCGCGCCGCGGCAGGATTTCGGGCGGCGCGTCGTTGGCGTTATGGAGCGACACCTGCGGGTCGGTCCCGAGGACCTGCCGCAGCGCGAACGCGATTTTCTCGGAATGGTGTTCGCTCACCCAATCGACGAAGAACTTGTTCGGGCAGTCGAGGATCACCTTGGAGCCGTCGACCGCGTTCAAGCGCATGGGCTTGAACCACGTCTCGAACGTTTGCTTGTTGACCAATGTGGCCACGGTTGCCAGAAACTCCGACCACATGTGGTCGCGGGAGGAAACCGACATGGATAGTACCCTTTCTCCCTCGGAGTGACTCCGATGCGAGACGGTCGGTATGCGACCGAAAACGCCAACCCTTCACCAACATCATTGAAGATCACCGTCACCGCGCGGCTGCACGCGGCCGAAAGCTCTTGAAAGAACGCCGGTTCGGACATTCGCCGGCGGAACCGAAGGGCGTTATCCACAAATGTGGATAATCACCTAACTAATTGTGGACAAGCGAGATGCGAGGCAAAAAAGGGCCGTCCTGGCGAAGTTGTCCACAGCACCCTATTCCAGAGACGATCAGATTAATCGGGAAAGACCTAAGCCCCAGACCGAAGTGACAACGGTCGCGAACGTAGCAAAGTGTGAAGAAGCGCTTCAAGAGCGAAAACGAGTTGCTCACAGGAACAGACCAAGTCGCGTTTCGAAGGCCGGTTGCGATGCGATTGCCTGTGGATAAGATGTGGGTTTCTTCCTCTTCGACGGGACTTGACGACGCGGATTCCTTCGGCTACAGTCACTCCCTTCGGTCCAGTACGCACGCCCGGCACGCACGAGCGGCATTCGGCCGCTGTCGGCGGCGGGCCCAACCAAGCGAACCCTATAGGATTCACGACCATGAAGCGCACATTTCAGCCTCGCAATATCAAACGCAAGCGCGAGCACGGGTTCCGCAAGCGCATGAGCACGCGCGGCGGCCGGCTCGTTTTGAAGAGACGCCGGGCGAAGGGCCGCAAGCGCCTGGCCGCGTAGCGAGAACCGAGGACCCCGGACGTGAGCCCGGCCAAGCAACCGTCGGGCGCAGACCGCGGCCGGTCGGCTCACGCCAAGCGGCGGCGCATGCGGACGTTGACGCACGCCTGGCAGTTTCGTCGCTGCTACGAATCCGGAAAGAAGCTCGTCGCCCGGCACGCGGTAATCTTCCTCCATCCCGTCGACACGGATGAGGAAACGCGCGTCGGCGTCGTCGCCAGCCGCAAGGTCGGCGGTGCCGTGAAACGAAATCGGGCGAAGCGGCTGTTGCGCGAGACCGCGCGCCGCATCGCCCCAAAATGGACTGATCGTCACATTTGGGTCGTCCTGGTCGCGAAGGCGTCGATCGTGGAAGCACGCGCCGACGAGATCGAGGCCGACATCGAGCGAGCGCTCATCGCGGGTGGCGAGCTCGACATCGAATAATCGTCACAGGAAGTGATCGTCACATGCGATTCCCGCCCGCCGCGGTGCTTCGCGCATCGCTCGTGTTCCTGATTGCCGGCTATCGCCGGTTGATCTCCCCGTTCTTGCCGCCGGCGTGCCGGTTCTATCCCTCGTGCTCGGAGTACGCCGCGGAGGCGATCGCGCGCCACGGTGTCGTCCGCGGCGGCACCCTCGCCGTGGGCCGGCTCGCGCGCTGCCATCCCTGGTGCGAGGGCGGCGCCGATCCCGTTCCGCCCGCGCGGTCGAGTGAGGCTCACGCCCCCGCGCCTCGCGCCGGAGGGGCCCGATGAGCAAGAGCTTCGGGATGGAACGCCGCGCGCTGATCGCGTTCGTGGCCTCGATGGCGCTCTTCCTGTTGTACGACGCGCTCTATCTCGCGCCCAAGATGCGCGAGGAGCGTGCGCGGCGCGAAGCCACCCAACTCGAGCAGACGCAAGAGATGGCGCGCCTCAAGAGAGTGGCGCCGGGCGACACGCTCTCGGCCGGGGAAGAGCCGCCCGCGCTGGTGCCCGCACCGGCCGGCGATTCGCTCTCGACGGCGTTCGCGCCGCCCGATACCGCCGCCGCGGACGCACCGAGCAAGCGCATCGTGGTTGTTTCACCGCTGTTCGAGATCACGCTGGACACGCGGGGGGCGGTGATAGAGTCGGTCCACCTGCTGCGCTTCGCCGGCGCGGACGGACCGGTCGAGCTCTTGCCGCCCGGCGACAGTTGGTCGGGCGACCGCATGTTATCGGCGACCATCCGCGGGTCCGCGCGCGAACTCGCGGTGGAGAAGATCGTGTTCGAAGCAACCGCGCGGAGCAAGACGGTCGCCGACGGCGCGCGCGTGGACATCGCCGCGCACGACTCGGTCGACGTTGTGTTTCGCGCGGCCGGTGCGGGCGGCACCATCGAGCGCGCGTACCGCTTCTACGGCGATCGCTACGATTTCCGCACCCTCTTGCGCGCGAGCGAAACGCTCGTCCCGGGGGCGGAGACGGTGGAGTGGAGCTTCGGTCCGGGGCTCACCTCGACCGAGGAGAACGTGCGCGACGACCAGTCGAAGTTCCGCGCCTCGGTGCTCCTGGGCCAGGAGTTCCACCGCAAGCACCCCGGCGACTTCGCGCGCGCCAACGTCGAGGAATTCAGCGGGACGCTCAACTGGGCCAGCCTGCAGACCAAGTACTTTCTCGCCGCGTTCATCCCGCCGCAGCCCTTGCGCGCGGAGATCGAGATGTCGGGCATCAAGTCGGAGCATCGAGTGTCGCAGAAGGTCGCGATCCCCGCGGCCGTAGCACGCGGAGAGATCACGAGCGAGCTGCTCGGGTTCTTCGGACCGCTGGACTTCGAATTGGTCGGAGGACTCGGCGTCGGTCTCGAGAAGAACGTCGAGTTCGGCTGGAAGTTCATCCGGCCCGTCAGCGTGGCCGTGCTGTGGTCGATGAACGCGCTGCACAAGGTGATCCCCAACTACGGCTGGGTGATCATCATCATCTCGATCTTGACCAAGGTCCTGTTCTACCGGCTCACGCACAAGAGCTTCAAGTCGATGAAAGAGATGCAGGATCTCCAGCCGCGCATCGCCGCACTCAAGGAGAAGTTCGGCAGCGATCGCCGTCGTTTGAGCGAAGAGACGATGAAGCTGTACAAGGAGGCCGGCGTCAATCCGCTGGGCGGGTGCCTGCCGATGCTCTTGCAGATGCCGGTCTTCATCGCGCTGTTCAACGTGTTGAGCCACGCCATCGAGCTGCGCGGCGCGCCGTGGATCGCGTGGATCGACGATCTGTCGCAGCAAGACGTCCTGTTCCGGCTGCCCGCGTCGCTGCCGTTGGTCGGCGACGCCTTCAGTCTGCTGCCGCTCTTGATGGGCGCGTCGATGTGGGCGCAGTCGAAACTGGGAGGATCGCCGACCGGCCAGCCGGGCAATCCCATGCCGCCCGGGTTCAACACCATTCTCCCCATCGTGTTCACGTTCCTGTTCTACAAGATGCCCTCGGGATTGGTGATCTACTGGATCATCAACACGGTGCTCTCGGTGGCGCAGCAGTACTACATCGTGAAGAGCCACAATACTCCGGCGCTCGCGGTGGTGCCGGAACCGGCCGCGCCGGCCCGCAAGAAGCGTCGCGCCCGCAAGAGTTCGTAAGCGATCGACATGGCACTTTCCGTAGAAACCACCGGCAAGACCATCGACCAGGCGCTCGAGAAGGCGCTCAAGGAGATCGGCGCGCGTAAGGACGAGGTCGACATCGAAGTCCTCTCGGAGACGCACGGCGGTCTCTTGGGTATCTTCGGGGGGAAGATGGTGCGCATTCGCGTTACGTCGAAGAACGCGAAGGCGCCCGCGGGTGTCGCGGAAGGCGCCGACGTGGTTCGCTCCGTGCTCGGCGACGTGCTGGGATTCATGGGCATCGAGTACACGCTGTCGATCGAGGAGTCCGACGACACCACCTTCGTGAACATCAGTTCGAGCGGCCTCGACGGACTGCTGATCGGGCGTCGCGGAGAAACGCTCGCGTCGATCCAGCACGTGGTCAATCGCATCTTCACGAAGCGAACCGGACGCCACAGCAAGATCACCGTGGACGTCGGGGGCTACGTGCGCCGCAAGCACCGCCTGCTGGTGGAGAAAGCGCAGAAGCTGGCGGAGCGCGTCAGCAAGACGCAAAAGGAATACGACTTCGAGCCGCTGAAGGCGTCGGAGCGTCGCATCATTCACCTCGCGGTGGCGGACTTCGACGACGTGACGACGTACACGATCGGGGACGGGCTCCTGCGCAAGGTCGTCATTTCTCCCAAGACGTCTGCGACCGACGACCTGCCGCGGGATTAGTTCTCGAAGTGGATAACGCTGCGCGGCGGGTCCTGTCACCGGTCACCCCGCCGCCTGGCGCGGCGGGGACCCCACCGGCGACACCCGCCGCGGGACGCTCCCGGGTCGCAAACGCTCGCGCCACTTGCGGGCCCCGCGTCGGCGTTCGTAGACTCGAGTGAGTGAACCTCGGCTTCCCCTGCCGTTGTGAATCCCATGCGTCGCTTTCTGCTTATCGTCGCGCTGACCCTGCTGTTTCCGCACCTCGCGGAGGCGGCGAGCCTATTGGGAGTCGTGCGCGCGAAGGACACCGGGGCGGCGATCGGCTTCGTCAACGTGCAGGTTTCCGGCCGTACCCAGGCGGGAGCGGTCGTCCAGGGCGGCGTGCTGGGGGGGGAGAACGGGGGCTACCTCATCGAGCCGCTCCCGCTGGGGCGATACCGCGTCGCGTTCACGCGCGTCGGGTACCGCGCGCGTGAGGACAGCTTGATCGTCGCCGAAGAGCGAACGTACGTGCTCGACGTCGCGTTGGAGTTCGAGCCCGTCCGGATCGAAGGCGTGCGCGTGGAAGCGAACACAGCCCGTCCGTTCGCGGAAACCGAAGACGTGCAGACCGGCTTCGTGTCGATCCGGGCCGACCGGCTTTCGGAGTTGCCCGGAATCGCGGAGGGCGATCCGGTACGCGCGCTGGATCTCATACCCGGCGTGCAATCCGCGTCGGATTTTTCCAGCGCGCCGTATGTGCGCGGCGGCGGACCCGACCAGACGCTGGTGCTCTTCGACCAAGCCACGGTCTACAACCCCACGCACGCCTTCGGCTTCTTCTCCACCTTCAACGCCGACGCCACCGGCGACGTCAATCTCTACAAGGGCGCCTATCCCGCCGAACACGGCGGCCGCTTGGGCGCGGTGCTCGATGTGCGCTCGCGCGATGCGCGCGCACAGGAGTTCTTCGGCAAGCTGGGGATCAGCACCATCGCGTCACGGCTCGCGCTGGACGGTCCCATTCGCGGCGGTTCGTGGGCGATCAGTGCGCGCCGAACTCATTTGGAGCCGCTGCTCAACGCCATTCGCGACGAGGACACCGAAGTCCCCGACTATTTCTTCTACGACCTCAACGGCAAACTCTCGGTGCCCAGTGGCGGCGGGCGCTTCGACGTATCGATCTACAATGGACGTGACGACCTCGATTTCTTTCCCGGCGGCGACACCTCGCTCGAGCTGCGCTGGGGAAATACGGTCGCGACGACCGCGTTCGTGCGCGCGCTCTCGGATCGCTTCGTCGTCAGCGCGCGCGCGTCCTTCAGCGACTACCAGAGCAATACGGTGGCGAGTGCTTTCGCCACACCGGCGACGTTCGAGAATTCCGTGCAGGACCTCACCGTGGGCGGCGACGCGAAGTGGGAGGCGAGTCTGCGTCACACGTTCACGGCCGGGCTGCAAGCATCGCGCTACGACGTCGCGTTTTCGCAGACCTTCAACGGCCAGCTGGTGGACGACTATCGACGCGAGCCCGTCGAAGCGGCCGCGTTTCTCGAAGACCGCTGGACGCCGTGGGGCGACACCGCCTTCGACCTCGGGTTGCGCGCGCGCTACATCGACGACGGCGAACGTTTCCTCCTGGAGCCCCGCGTCGCCGCGGCCCAGGTGCTGCGTCCCGACCTGCGCGTGAAGGCGGGAGCGGGCATCTACCACCAGTACTTGCAGCTGGTAGCGACCGAAGCGGTCGCAGCGGTGGACTTCTACGTCCCCATCGACGAGACCGCGCCGCTGGGGCGATCGTGGCAGCTCGTGGCCGGCGCCGACTGGCGCTGGAAGCCGTCGGTACTGTTCTCGATCGAGGGCTACTACACCGACCTCGAGAACCTCGTGCTGCTCGACAACACGTCGACGGTGAACGTCGAGATCGAAACCGCGGACGATCTGTTCTATTTGGGCGGCGACGGGTACGCCGCGGGCGTGGAGCTGTTCGCGCGCCGCGATATGGGGTCGGTGACGGGGTGGATCGGGTACACGCTGGGCTGGACGCGGCGCGCGTTCCCCGAGATCGAAGACGGCGAGACGTTCGCGCCCAAGTACGATCGTCGCCACGACATCAGTGCGGTGGCCGAACACCGCCGCGGCAAGTGGCGCTTCACCGGAGCGTTCGTGTACGCGACCGGGCAAGCGTACACGCCCGTCTCCGGGCGCTATTCGTTGCGCGACCCGACCACCGGGAGTGTTCCGGGCGACATTCAGTTGCTCTACGCGGACAAGAACAGCGCGCGCTTGCTGGCGTACAACCGGCTCGACCTCGGCGTCGCGCGCGACTTCTCGTTCTTCGGCGCCAGGGCGGAGTGGCTCGTCGAAGTGTTCAACATCTACAGTCGTAAGAACGAATGGTTCGTCGAGTATGAGCGCGACGGGGAGATCGTCGAAGCGGAGGTCGTTCGCATGTTGCCCATCATTCCCAGCATCGGGATCAACATATGGTTCTGACGCGCGCGCGCATATTCGCGACGGTCATCGCCCTGTGGGCGCTCTCGTGTTCGCCGGAGCGCGAAGGCAGCGAGCTGTTCGCGCCCGGAGGCCTCGGCATTCCCGTGGTCGACGCGGTCCTGGTAGTGGGACAGCCGTTCAGCGATATCTATCTATCGCAAACCATCGCCCCCGATGAACTGTTCACGCGCGAGGGCGCGGGGCTCAACGGCGCGTCCGTGACCGTCGAAGGAGACGCGAACATCATTTCGTACCAGTCGATGGGAGTGCGGGGATGGTACACCACGAGCGCGCCGTTCACCGTACAACCCTCGACGACGTATCGATTCACGGCCACGCTCGCGGACGGCCGCGTCGTGCGCGCGTCGACCACCACGCCCGCGCAGCTGTCAGTTCGCGAGTGGGTGCTCCTCGATGAGTCGGGCACGATTCTCCTACAAACGCTGTCGACGTTCGCGGAACACGGAGACACCGTCTATTACCGAGACGAAAACCAACTCGTCTACCCGGAGAACATCCTCGCGGCCATCCTGGACGATCAATCCACCGCCGGCTATCAGATCGGCTTGGTGAACCTCGAGACCGATTCGCCGCTCTTGATCGACGCGGATTTCCTCGAAGAGGACGACCTCGACAACTTCAAGCGCACCAACTCCTCGCCGCCGCTCAACTACGAGGCGACGCTGCGAGTCCCCTGGCTCGCGATCTACTACGCGGGGCGATACAACCTGCGCGTGGTCGCGCTGGATCGCAATTGGTACGACATCGCGCGCACCGACCCCGCCGTCGGCGGCGGTGGATTCGGATTCGGGGGCGAAGCGGGGGACACCTCAAAGCGGCCCATCTTCCACGTCGACGGCGGCATCGGGGTTTTCGGATCGGTCTCGTCGGACTCGGTGGGTTTCTACGTGAACCCGCCGGCCAATTGAACGCTACGAGGCCGATGCGATCGATCCCTCGAACGCGATTTCTGCAGCGCGAGACGCACAATGCGTCCCCCGGCGGGTGTCGCTCGTGGGGCCCCCGCGGCGCCAGGCCGCGGGGTGACGAGTGACAGGACCCGCCGGGCAGCGTTCGTAAAGTGATAAGATTCCCGATTGCCATGCATCACACCACCGACACCATCGCCGCTCTTTCGACCGCCCCCGGTGAGGCGGGCATCGCCGTCGTGCGCATCTCGGGGCCGCGTGCGCTCGAGTTGCTCGATCACGTTCTGCGCACGCCGTCCGGCGGGCGCTTCGACAGCGACTGGGAGCATCGCCGCCTCTATCACGGCGGCTTCTTCGATGCAAGCGGCGAGCGCGTCGATGACGTCATGGCGGCGGTGATGCGCGGGCCGGACTCTTACACCGGCGACGACGTGGTCGAGATCAGCTGTCACGGCGGAAGCGCCGTCGTCGCGCGGGTGCTCGAAACGGTGTTCGCCGCCGGCGCGCGACCCGCGCAACCGGGCGAGTTCACGCAGCGCGCGTTTTTGAACGGCAAGATGGACCTGATCCAGGCCGAAGCCGTCGCCGACTTGATCCATGCGCGCACCGAGCTGCAGCGGATGGTCGCGGAACGGCAGCTGCGCGGCACGCTCTCACGGCGCATCGACGCACTCGCCGACGCCATGGTGACGCTCCTGGCCGTCATCGAAGCGAACATCGACTTCATCGAAGAGGGCATCGACGCGCTGGACGTCCCCGGTGCGCTCGCGACCATCACGCGCCAGCGCGCCGAGCTCGACGATCTGCTCTCGACCGCGTCGCTCTCACGGCCGCTGCGCGAAGGTTACCGCGTGGTCATCGCGGGGCCGGTCAACGCCGGCAAGAGCAGCCTGTTCAACCGCCTGACCGGCGAGGCGCACGCGATCGTGACCGAGATTCCGGGAACGACGCGCGACGTCCTGCGCGAGACCGTCGTGGTCGAAGGAGTACCCTTCATCCTCCACGACACCGCCGGCCTTCGCGACGGGACGCCGGACCGGGTGGAAGCGATCGGCATCGGGCGGGCGGTCGATGCCGCGGAGAACGCGGACGTCGTGCTGTTCGTTCTGGATGCCTCGGATCACGCGCTCGGCGGCGACGGTCCTGATGCGCTCGCGCGCCTCGACGCATCGCGGGCGCTCGTGGTATGGAACAAGGTGGATTGCGGCAGGCGGGCGGACGCGGTCACGATACGTCGCGAGATCGCCCAAGTCCGGGCCTCGGCCCTGACCGGCGAAGGCGTCGAAGAGATACGGCGCGAGATGCTCCGGCTCGCGGGCTCGGAAGCCCTGTCTCGAACCGCGCGCGAGCGCGCGATATTGAACGCGCGCCTGGTGACGCTGCTCGCGGAGGCCCGCGGCCGGCTGGACACGCTGGGTCAAGCGGTCGAGTCGCGCGAGCCGCTCGAGCTGCTTGCCGTCCAGACACGAGAGGTATTGACGCTATATGAGGAGGCAACCGGTCGGCGCTACCAGGAGGGACTCCTCGATGCGATCTTCTCGCGCTTTTGCATCGGCAAGTAATTGTCAACGCTCGCTGCTCCCGATTGTCAATCTTGAGCGTCGCAGATTGTCAACATAGGATTGTCAACATTTCATGGATCGACACTTCGACATTATTGTAATCGGCGGCGGACACGCCGGTTGCGAAGCAGCCCTGGCGGCGTCGCGCATGGGCATGTACACCCTTCTCTCGACGCTTCGGCGCGATCGCATCGGCCACATGCCCTGCAATCCAGCCGTGGGTGGTCTGGCCAAGGGCCACCTCGTCAAAGAGCTCGACGCGCTGGGCGGCGAGATCGGTCGCGCCACCGACCGCGCCGGGATCCAGTTCCGGATGCTCAACCGCGCGAAGGGGCCGGCGGTGTGGTCGCCACGCGCTCAAGTTGACAAAGTAATCTATAGCCGCATCATGCGCGAGGCGCTCGAGGCTCAGCCCGGTCTCGAAATCGTCGAAGGCGAGATCGTCGAGCTGATTGTCAACCAAGGCGCGTTCACGGGCGTCCGGTTCGCGAACGGGGACATTGTCAACGCGCGCGGCTGTGTTCTCACCGCCGGAACATTCCTGCGCGGGCTCATGCATACGGGCGACCGCCGCACCGAGGGCGGCCGGGAAGGCGAGCCACCGGCAGCGACGCTGTCCGATAGCCTTCGGTCCCTGGGGCTTCGCATGGGGCGCCTGAAGACCGGGACGCCGCCGCGGGTGTTTCGCGACAGCGTCGATCTCTCCCGCATCGACCCCCAGCCGGGCGATGATCCTCCAAACCCGTTTTCGTATCGAACGGCGCGCATCGAACTACCCCAGGTGCCTTGCCATCTCACCTATACGAGTGAGGTGACCCACGAGGTCATTCGGCGCAATCTCCATCGATCGCCCCTCTACGGCGGCGCGATTGAAGGCATCGGTCCGCGCTACTGCCCGTCGATCGAAGACAAGGTGGTTCGCTTCGCGGACAAGGACCGTCACCAGGTGTTCATCGAGCCCGAAGGCCTCGACCATCCCGAGTTGTACTTGAACGGGATCTCGACCAGCCTGCCGGTGGATGTGCAACTGGAGATCCTCTCGTCTATTCCCGGGCTGGAGTCGGCGCGCATGGCCCGGCCCGGCTACGCGGTCGAGTACGATTTCTTCCCGCCCGATCAACTGCACCGCACGATGGAGTCCAAGTGCATCCAGGGGCTCTACTTCGCGGGGCAGGTCAACGGAACGTCCGGCTACGAGGAGGCTGCGGCGCAAGGCTTTGTGGCCGGTGTCAACGCGGTCTTGAAGCTCCGGGGCGAAGCAGCCTTCGTCCCGCGCCGCGACGAGGCCTACATCGGCGTCATGCTCGACGATCTCACCACCAAGGAGATCGACGAGCCATACCGCATGTTCACCAGCCGGGCCGAATTTCGTCTCCTGCTGCGCCAGGACAACGCGGACGAGCGCCTGATGACGACCGGCCACCGGCTCGGGCTCGTGCCCGAGCGTGCGCTGGACGCCGTGCGGGAACGCGTTCGCCGCGTCGACGACGTGGTCGACACTCTCGGTCGCTCGGGGTTTCCTGCCCGCGAGGGCGCTGCGCGCTTCGCCGAGTGGGGTTTGGAACCGGTCCGCCACGGCGCCACACTGCGCGAAGTCCTTCGGCGGCCGGAAGTTCGGCTGTCGCACCTGCGCGACGTCGCGGGCCTCGACTGCCCGCCTTCGCTCGACGACGCGGTCGAGTGTCGTGTCAAGTACGAGGGCTATATCGACCGCCAGGCGCGCGACGTCCAGGCTCTCTCCGACCTGGAGTCGAAACGAATCCCGCCCGACTTCGCGTTCGAAGCGCTCAGCGGATTGAGCAAGGAGGCGCGCGAGAAGCTGCGCGTGAAGCGCCCCGAGACGCTGGGTCAGGCATCGCGCATCGCGGGTGTCCGTGCCTCGGATCTTTCCATCCTGGCCGTCCACGTCGAGCGCGCGCGCCGTGTCCACGCGGGATGAGCGAGCCCGAGAACGACCTCGAGACATCGCTCGCCGACGTGGTTCGGCGGTTTCCCGCGCTTCCGATCGATCCCCTTCGACGCTACACGCACGAAATCCTGCGCTGGAACGACGAGGTCGGCCTGGTCTCGAAGAAGCAGCCGGTCGCGGCGTGCCGCCGTCTGCTGATCGAAAGCGCGGAGTTCGGGGCTGTGGTGGCGGGCGCGTTGGCGACCGAGCGAGCGCAGGCGCCGCGGGTCGCCGATGTCGGATCAGGCGCCGGCTTCCCGGGCATCGTCTGGCACCTGCTCTTTCCCGCCTGGGACTTCCTTCTGATCGAACGGCGTGAAAAGCGCGCGGTCTTCCTGGAGCAGATGGTCCGGTTGCTTTCGCTGCCGCGCGTCTGCGTGTTCGCGGGCGATGCGCGCGATGCCTCCCGCCTCGACCGCCACCGCGGCTCGTTCGACGTCGTCGCGACGATGGCGGTCGGAGAGCCGGCGCGAACGGCCCCCCAGATCGAAGATCTCCTCGTAACCAACGGCATCTTCGCCACGACACTGCCCGAGGAGGCAGTTGCGCCGGAGCGCTGCGGCCGGCATCTGTTTCTCGAGAGCGACGTCCGCGCGCATTTTGGGCGATACGGCCTGTATCGAAACCGTGTATAAATCGACCTCGACCGAGGTCGTGTCATGCAGTTCATCCCGACGAAAATCGAAGGCGTCTTCGTGCTCGAAGTCGAGCGCAAGGAGGACATGCGCGGCTTCTTCGCGCGCATCTTCTCGCGCGACGAGCTGAAAGAGCGCGGGCTGGTCGATGACTACCCGCAGCACAACGTTGGTTACAACCACGCGAAAGGAACGCTGCGCGGGATGCACTTCCAGCGCGCGCCGCACGCCGAGGCGAAGCTGGTCCGATGCACGCACGGCTCGGTGTTCGACGTGGCCCTCGACATCCGCCCGGACTCCGCGACGTTTCTCCAATGGGTCGCGTTCGAGCTGAGCGCCGAAAACCATCGTATGCTGTACATCCCCGAGGGGTGTGCGCACGGCTATCAGACCCTCGAAGACGCCACCGAGATGAGCTACCTGACGTCGCAACTCTATATTCCACAATCAGCTACGGGATTTCGACACGACGACTCGGCTTTCGCCATCGGGTGGCCGCTACCGGTTGCGTGCATCTCCGACGCGGACCGGAAGTGGCCGGATTTCTCGCCGGGCTCGCTTCGATAAGGACGGACTCCGATGATCATTGTCGATACCGCACTCGCGAAGCGCGAAGCAGAAGGCCGCCCGCTTCGAGTCGGACTGATCGGTGCGGGCTATATGGGCCGAGGTATCGCCCTGCACTTCCTCGAGCCACTCCCGGGAATGCGCCTGGCGGCCGTTTCCAACCGCACCATCGGAGACGCCGCTCGTGCGTATCTCCAAGGGGGAATTGAAGATACGCGATCGGTATCGAATGTCAAAGACCTCGAAGTCGCGATCGCGGCGGGCAAGCCCGCCATCACGGACGACGCGATGCTGCTCTGCCAGGCCGACGGCATCGACGTCCTGATCGAGTCGACGGGCGAGATCGAGTTCGGCGCGCACGTCGCGATGGAGGCGATTCGTCACCGCAAGCACGTCGTCCTGATGAACGCGGAGATGGACGCGACTATCGGACCCATCCTCAAAGTTCACGCCGACCGCCACGGCGTCGTCATAACGAACACCGACGGCGACGAGCCGGGCGTGGCGATGAACCTCGTGCGCTTCGTTCGCGGCGTAGGCTATCGGCCCGTCGCCGCCGGCAACCTCAAGGGCATGATCGACCCGTATCGAACTCCCGAGACCCAGAAGGCATTTGCCGAGAAGTACCACCAGAAGCCGCGCATGATCACCTCCTTCGCAGACGGCACCAAGCTCTCGATGGAGTGCACCATCTTATCCAATGCCACAGGGTTCCGCGTCGGCAGACGCGGCATGTACGGGCCCAAGTGCGCGCACGTCAAGGAAGCGATCGGTGCGTTTCCCGTGGAACAACTGATGTCCGATGGACTCGTCGATTACTTGCTCGGTGCCGAACCGCACACGGGCGCGTGGGTGCTCGCGCACACCGAGAATCCGATCAAGCGCCAGTATATGAACTACTTCAAGATGGGTGACGGTCCGCTCTACGTCTTCTATACACCCTATCACCTTCCCCATGTGCAGATCGTCGATACCGTCGCGCGTGCGGGGCTCTTCGGCGATGCCACCGTGGCGCCGATTGGGGCTCCCGTATGCGATGTTCTCACAGTCGCCAAGAAGGATCTCACGACCGGCGAGACCCTCGATGGGATTGGCGGATTCACGTGCTACGGTACCATCGACAACGCCGAGATCGTGCAACACGAGGCACTGCTACCCATGGGCCTCTCCGAGGGATGCAAACTCAAGCGCGACGTTCCCAAGGACCAGGCGATCCGCGTCGAAGACGTCGTGTTTCCCTCCGGGCGTTTGTGCGACACGCTTCGCGAGGAACAAGATAGGCACTTCGCTGTAAATCGCTAGCAGCGGGAGCTGCGACGACGCCGAACGGGAGGCTCGAGGTGCAGTACCATCGATTCGTTACGATAATCGCCGCGGCAGCAGCACTAGCCTGCGCCAAAAAGGAGCCGCCGTCCGAGCCCGTGAAGAACTACGTGGCGTACGGCGAGTACATTGCGCCCGAGGACTCGTTCCCCAAGATCCGCTACTACGAAGGCGGCCTCGTCGCCCCCAATGATCGCTGCGCTGTTCGCAAGGTGCGCTTGAATACCAAGATGCCGCCGGTCTATGTGAACGGCCGCCCGATCGGCTTCTGCTGAGCGCCGTGCGCTGCGACCTTCGTGCAAGGTCCCGAACCCTACCTGAACGACTTCCACATCCAGCTCCCCTGCGCCGTGGATACGACGGCGCTGGCGATCCTCGACCCCGCCCATCGCGTCTTCGTGAACCACGAGGTCTACTACGTCTCGAGTGACCAGGCCCGCGAGCAGTTCGAGTCGGCTCCCTGGCGGTACACCGGGAAGGTGACCGACCCGGTTTCCGTGGTCCGCTTCGAGCCCGACGCCACTTCGCCCACGCGAACTGCGGCCGGCCGGTTGTTCTACTTTGCGACCAGCGAGACCGTGGCTCAGTTCGACCAGGATCCCGCGCTCTATTCGACCCCGAAGCCGACGATGCAAGAGTTGAAATAGGCCACCCGCGGCCGCGCCGTCGTTTCACGTGGAACAGCGGTCGTGAATTCCGGTACCGGCGCGCCCACAAACTCCTTGAAATCGATGACGACCGCCGGTTATTCTTCGCTTTGACCAGACGCCAGATTAACCGTAACCTATTGTAGGAAAAGGCATTAGATGAGATTTAGACTCTGTTCGATGCTGGCCGCGCTGGGCCTGCTCGTCTCCTGCGGCGGCGACGAAGGCGGCGGTGTCGAGCCGGAGAATCATCCGCCGACGATCACGATGTCATTTTCAAAGATCGGGGTTGTAAGAAGCGTTCCAATAACGCCGTCCCTCGTCCAGCTGTCCGTCACGGTAGCCGATCCCGATAATGATCCGATCTCGGTGACGTGGTCCGTCACCCGCGGGACCATCACCCCGCTGAACGCGGCCAATACCCTGGTCCAATGGAACGCCCCCATGACCGTCGGGGTCGACACCGTGACCGTCGAAGCGGATGACGGCACCACCTCTCGCAGCGTGGTCACCGAAATCAAGGTCGGCACCGCATTCACTGGATCGTCCGCCCCCGCCCGTTTCGAGCAGAGCCGGTCGCCTTACATTGTCAACGTAACGGGCACGACTCCCGTGCTCGCGATCAGTGGCAACGCCACCGTCATCGAGCCCGGAACCGAACTCTTGCTGGAGACCGCCGGTGCTGTGATCAACGTGGCGGACTCGCTCCTCGCGATCGGGACGCCCTCGGCGCCGATCGTCATCCGCCCCAACCTGCGCGCTCTCAATTGCGGCGACGATCGGGGATGGTGGGAGGGAATCAAAGTGGACTCATCCGATCCCCCGGCGCACGGGTACCTCGAGATGGACTATGTGGAGCTGACGTACGGGCGGTTTGCGGTGCGACTGCGCGACCAGGGTTCTGCGGTGATTCGGAACAGCATTATTCGCTGCAGCGGCCAGAACGGTGTCTTGCACGAAGGGGGCGGCGTTCTGCTCATCGAAGACACGCAGATCACCGACGGCGAGTTGGACGGCGTGGTGATCGACTCGGACACGTTCGCTCCCGACTCGATTCTCGTGGACGGTTGCATCATCACGTTCAACGGCCGAACCGGGATCGCGCTGGATCTCATGGACACGGCGCTGGAAGTCCCGATTCTGATCCAGTACTCGGACATTCGCTTCAACGCGGAACACGGGATCACGCTCGCCAATGAGGTGCTCGCAGAGATTCATTTCAACAGCTTCTTCGGCAACGGCGCCGGGAGCCAGAGCGGGCTCAACAGCATTTGGTTGTTCAGCGGTTACCCCGGAGGCGCACCGGTGACGCAGGTCGATGCCACGTGCAACTTCTGGGGCGCGCCCGTGTCGAATCAATCCGTCATCGATGCCGTGGTTCGAGACAACCTGGACACGGGAACGGTGGGTGCGCGCGTCGTCACGAACCCATGGTCGAACGAGAATCCGCTCGTTCTGCCCGGGTCGACGTGCGTGGTGCCATAGACATGACCGGCCGCGAAATCGAGAAGAGAAACATGGGAAAGATCATTGCAATCGCGAATCAAAAAGGCGGCGTCGGCAAGACGACGACGGCCGTGAATCTGTGCGCCAGTCTTGCCGCCGCGGAACGCAAGACGCTTTTGGTCGACATGGACCCACAAGCCAACGCGGTCTCGGGAGTCGGCATCGCCAAGCAGCTGATCCAGCAGACCATCTACGAGGTGTTGTTCGACGACAATCTCGTGCTCGATGCGATCCTCGAATCGCCGATGCCGTTCTTGCACGTGTTGCCGGCCAAGCCGTCGCTGGCGGGCGCAGAAGTCGAGTTGGTCGCGGAACCGCGGCGCGAGTTCCGTTTGAAGCGGGCGCTCTCCCATATAAGAGACGAGTACGACTACATCGTGGTCGATTGTCCGCCGAGCTTGGGATTCTTGACCGTCAACACCCTCACCGCCGCCGACTCGCTCTTGATTCCGCTGCAGTGCGAATACTACGCACTCGAGGGTCTCACACAGTTGTTATCGACGGTGAAGATGGTGCAGGCGTCGCTCAATCCGCAGCTCGCGATCGAAGGCGTCTTGCTCACGATGTACGACAAGCGCTTGAACCTGGCCAGCCAGGTCGCGCAGGAAGCGATGAATTATTTCGGCGACAAGGTCTACAAGACGGTGATTCCGCGCAACGTCAAGTTGAGCGAGTCGCCGAGCTTCGGAAAACCCATCATTCTGTACGACGTTCAGTGCCAAGGCGCGAGGAGCTACCTCGACCTGGCGCGAGAGGTGATTGGCGATGTCCACTAGGAAAGTACTCGGTCGGGGTCTCGAAGCACTCATCCCCACGGCCGCCATGGTCGAGCAGGCACAACCCGGCGAGCGCGTAATCGACGTCCCCACGGACGCGGTCGATGCGAATCCGTTCCAGCCCCGCAAGCGCTTCGACGACGAGCGCCTGAAGGAGCTCGCGGAGAGCATCCGCACCGACGGCGTGCTGCAGCCCGTCGTCGTGCGGCGCAAAGGGGCCAAGTACGAATTGATCATGGGCGAACGCCGCCTCCAGGCCGCCCGCCTGGCGGGCGTGCCGACCATTCCCGTGGTGGTTCGCGACATGCGCGACGCGGACGCGCTCCGACTCGCCATCGTCGAGAATATCCAGCGCGAGAACCTCAACGCCATCGAAGAGGCGCACGCCTTCCGCCGCTTGATCTCGGAATTCGGGTTGTCGCAGGCGGACGTCGCCGGGCTGGTCGGCAAGGATCGCAGCTCCGTGGCCAACACGCTGCGCCTGCTCAATCTATCCGAGGAAGTACAGCGCATGGTCGAAGATGGGATCCTCACGGGCGGTCACGCGCGTGCGCTGCTCTCGCTTCCCACGCAGAAAGAACAGCTCGCGCTCGCGCGGCGCATCGCGGAGCAGAACTTGAGCGTGCGCCAGGTCGAAGCCGAAGTGGGCTTGACGCGCGTCAAGAAGAGCAACGAAGCGCGTCGTCACAAAGAGAAGCCCGCGTATCTCGCGGATCTCGAGAAGGCGTTCGCGCAGTACCTGGGGACGCGTGTCTCGATCGAAGAGAAGCGCGGCGGCAAGGGACGCATCCAGATCGAGTTCTACAGCTACGACGACTTCGAACGGCTGGCGGGGCTGATGCGCGTCCCGCTACCGCGTTAGTACGCTCCGTCGATGGCGAAAGAATTCTCTGTCATCATCGTCCCGCACGACCATCGGACCACGTGGAATCTGCGTGTCTCCTACCGGATGGCGCTCTTGTTTATCATCCTGGCCGGAGTATCGGTGATATCGGGGATCGCCTTCGTCATTACCTACGGCAAGATCGCGACGGCGGCGAACCGGTCCCTGCTGCTCGGTCGCGAGAACGAGCGCATGCGGGCGGAGCTGGCCCAGGTCGATTCGCTCCGGGTCGAACTCCTGCGCATGCAGGCGCTCGGACTCCAATTCAAAGGAATGCTCGGCATCCCCCTCTCGCCCGAGGACAGCACCCTAGTGGCCAGCCTCTCGCCGGTTGCCAAGACTCCAGCCATCCCGAGTGACGAGGAAGAGGGTGGGGTCGGGGCCGGCGAGCAGCGGTTGATGCTCGATGCAATGCCGTCGATATGGCCCGTAAAAGGCTATGTCACAAAGGAATTCTCGGTAACCGGCGGGGAAAAGAGCCCCGAGTATCACCCGGGTATGGATATTGCTGCCGCACGTAACACGCCGGTGGTGGTGGCAGCGGATGGGATCGTCGAAGCGAGTGCCTTCGACGATGTCTATGGGTGGATGGTAGAGGTCGATCACGGGTACGGGATTCGGTCCGTATATGGACACAACTCCCGCAATCTGGTAAACATCGGTGACCGGGTGACCCGTGGTAAAACGATCGCCTTCGTAGGGAGTACCGGCAAGAGCACGGCCCCGCATTTGCATTTCGAGGTTCGGGAGAACGGCGTTCCAGTCGACCCGCGGAAGTACCTGCTGAATTAGATCGACTGTAGGAACGCTCACAATATGGGGGTCCGGCATCATGTTGAAATCGGGCATCAAGACGACTCAGTCGAACGAGGAGGCGAAAGTCATGTTTGGTAAAGACGCGGAAATCACCACCGGGCAGTCGACGTTGAACTCGATGCTGGGCCAAGGGTGTAAGATCAAGGGCGACATCGAGCTGCAAGGTACGATTCGTATCGACGGTCAGTTCGAAGGCTCGATCTCCTGCCCGGATACGCTCATTATCGGCAAGTCGGGTGTGGTCAAGGCAGACGTGAAGGTCAAGAACGCGGTCATCGGCGGCAAGCTGGTGGGCAACATCAGTGCGTCGAACAAGATCGAGCTCCAGACCGGTTCGCATGTCGAGGGCGACATCGCGACGGCACGGCTCGTGATCGACGAAGGCGTGTTCTTCGAGGGCAACTGCAAGATGGGCGCGACTACGGGCTCGAGCACTTCGCAGGCCCGCGACGTCACGGATCACAGCAAAGACAGCAATTGGGCTCGCAAAGACGAGAAGCGTCCGGAGCCAGTGGGTGCTGTCAGCAGCGTCAACCGATAGCCGATTTCGGTCAGCGACATTGAGGGACGCCCTCGGGGTTTCGACTCCGAGGGCGTTTCTATGTTCGTGGAAGGGATTGACGACGAGAGTTACCTCCTGTGGGATCGCCATTTTGGATTCTCCTCATGGTTGGGGATTGCCTCCACCCGATCGCCCCGACTCCGGCGAGGTACGGCATGCGTTTACTGCGGGCTGCTGCTCAGATATTCTGCATCATCATATCAATGCCAAGCGTTGGCCGCTGCGGCCAGGACTCCGTCTTTCCGCCTGTATACGAGGATCCACTTATTTGGGATGATTTAGTTGTCAAAGGCAATGTTTCGAAGACCGACCTGCTGGATTTGACTCCCGAGCAGTGGTTCGCCCCGCTGGTGGAAGTGCCGAAGGGCCACGGACAGGTTCAACTCATCGAAGTTCATTTAACAGAAATCGACGTCCTCCGGGGTTTTGTCGAGCCACCCGATGTTATAGTCGTGGCCCTTAGGCCCAGGCGCGCGGAGGATGAGTTATCTCTGAATGAGAGGGTTCGGGTTGGCGAAGCCGTATTTGTAACGGCTCGCTACCGAGCAGACAAAGGCCTTTTTGTCGCAAGCACGATCCGAGTCAGAGAATCGGCGGGTTGGCAGAATGTCCTGGGAGATCGGTGGCGCGACCCTATAAGCGAAACGCAGATCAGGTCACGCGTAGAGAGCGCGTCTGTCAGCGCTATGACCAGAGAGTCCGATCTTGTGCTGCGAGGGCGCGTAGTCGCGCATCGAAAGGTCGGACCGGAAGGCGCTTCTGTGGATGAATACGAGGTTGAACCTGACAAGATGCTGAAGGGAACCGCAGGTCAGACGGTAACGTTCTTGGCGGGTGGTGGGCCGTCGTCATCGGACGAATCGAGATGGCGATTGCTCTTCACGGAAATCGACCAGGCGACGACCTGGTACTTCTTTCTCAAGCGCCAAGACAGCACATACGTGCCGACTGCTGGTTGGCGGGCCGCGTTTCGAGTCTTAGATGGCCGGTTGTTCGAGAGGAGGGACGTTCCCTCCAGCTACACACCCGATCGCCTTGAGCGTGTCGTCATGCAGTTCAGCAACGAGTAGAATCATGGGTTCAGGTCAAATCCGGGTTACAGGGATGCGGAGCGTCTTTCTAATAGTCTTAGTATCTGTGATCGCGCGCGACGTGGTCGCGTCAGAGAGTACGACTGTCTGCCCCTCTGGTGGCGACTGCCCGTGCGAATGTTACTGTGAACCGCACCGGTTTCATCGGAGACTCGGTTAGTTGACTCCTGCCACTGCGACCTGCTCATTCTGACCACGATAATACGCCTCCTCGAACTGCGCCGGT
>JAKEHA010000009.1 GCA_022615275.1 Candidatus Latescibacterota bacterium | reverse complement strand
GGGGTGCTTCGCCTTCTGCCAGAGCGAGGGCTCGGCCGCGCCGGAGCGAGACAGCGACAGCGCGACCGCCACCGCCAGTAGGTCGCGCTTCACCGGCGCCCCCCGGCGCGCTCGAGCACCGCGAGCTTCGCGCGCGCGTGATCGGCGCCCGCGCTATTGCTTCGCGCGCTCGAAGCGCGACTCGCATGGTGGTCTCCGGCGACCACAACCTGATGCGCCGCATGAATCGCTGGCGTCCGCCGCGCTGGACGCGGCCTGCGCCGTCGAGTGCGTGCACTCTTACTCGCTCGCCCACGACGACCTCCCGTGCATGGACGACGACGACCTGCGCCGCGGTCGCCCGAGCCTCCACCGTCGCTTCGACGAGGCGACGGCGGTGCTCGCGGGGGACGCGCTGCTGACGTTGGGATTCGACGTGCTCGCGAACATGGAGGCCGCGCCGGGCGTGGCGTTGGAGAGCGTGCGCGTGCTGGCCGAGGCGGCGGGCACCGGAGGGTTGATTACCGGCCAGGCGCTCGACCTGGAGTACACCGGCCGCGGCGAGCGGGGAGAGCTCGCGATCGTCGAGCGCATCCACGAGTTCAAGACCGCGCGCCTGATCGCCGCGGCGATGGAGATCGGCGCGCTCTCGGCATGGGTCGGAATGCCCCCGAGCGACGACGCGCTCGCTCGCGTGCGCCGCGCGGGTCACCTGGCGGGCAGCGCCTTCCAAATCGTGGACGACCTGCTCGATCTCGCGGGAGACGCGACCACGCTCGGCAAGACCCCGCGCAAGGACGTCGCGCGCGGCAAGCTCACGTTTCCCGCGGTGACCGGCCGGAGCGTCGCCGAACAGGCCGTGCGCGACCGCATCGAAAGCGCCCTCGCAAGCCTACCCGAAGCCGGCGGGACGCCGCTCGCGGCACTCCTGGCGTTCGTCGAAACGAGGCGGTCCTAGGGTGGATTTTCTGTTCGCTGCCCCATTGGCGCGCCCCGTGGTGGTCGGCGTCGTGGCCGGACTGGCCGCGCAGACCCTCAAACTGTCTTCTTTCCTCATCTTGGAAAAGCGGATAAACTTCCGCCGTCTCGTCGAGACGGACGGCGCCCCCAACATGCACAGTGCCGCGTTCGCCGGACTGACCACGGCGATCGCGCAAAACGACGGGTTGGGGTCGCTGGAGTTCGCGTTGGCGGCGAGCCTGACGACCCTCATCACAGTGGACATCTGGAACGTCAAGCACGCGGCGTCGCGTCAAGCGGACGTCGTCGATTCGATCGTGCGGCGGCTGCGGCCGGACCTGGCCGGCGCCGAGCGACGATCGTTGTCGTATACCGTGGTCGACGTGCTGGCCGGCACCGGCTTGGGCGTCGCACTGGCCTGGATCATCCCCAAGTAACAAGAAGGCGCATCGCATGAGCATCCTCGACCGCATCCACTACCCATCGGATTTGAAGCAGCTTCCCTCCACCGACCTGCCCGAGGTCGCGCGCGCGTTGCGCGATGAAATCCTGGTACAGGTCGGCAAGACCGGCGGCCACCTGGGCGCAAGCCTGGGTGCGGTCGAGCTCACACTCGCGTTGCACTACGTGTTCGAAGCGCCCCGCGACCAGATCGTGTGGGACGTCGGGCATCAGGCGTACGGTCACAAGATCATCACGGGACGCCGCGAGCGTTTCTCGACGCTGCGCCAGCGCCACGGCATCAGCGGGTTTCCCAAGCGCGACGAGAGCGAGTACGACACCTTCGGGGTGGCGCACGCCTCGACCGCGATCAGCGCCGCGCTCGGCATGGCCGTCGCCCGCGATTTGAACCACGAGGACTACAAGGTGGTCGCGGTAGTCGGCGACGGTGCCCTCACCGGCGGCATGGCGTTCGAGGCCCTCAACAACGCCGGCGTGCAGAAGAAGGACCTCATCGTCGTCCTGAACGACAACCGCATGTCGATTTCCCACAACGTGGGAGCACTCCACCGCTACCTGACCCAGATCACATCCGGCAAGGTCTACAACCACTTGCAGGCCGACGTGTGGGAGCTGCTCGGCCACCTCCCGCGGGGCGCCGGCCGGGCGCGCCGCATCGCGCGCAAGATCAAGGAGAGCATCAAGACCTTGGTGGTGCCGGGCGTCATCTTCGAGGAGCTCGGTTTCCGCTACTTCGGCCCCGTCGACGGACACAACGTCGAGTTCCTGGTGCAAACATTCCAGCACATCAAGGACCTGAACGGCCCCATCCTCGTGCACGCCATCACGCAAAAAGGGAAGGGTTATCCGTTCACCGAGAACGACCCGTTCTGCGCGCACGGAGTCACGCGCTACGACAAGGTCCCCGGCGACATTCCCGCCAAGAAGGGCGCGCCCTCGTACACCGGCGTCTACGGCAAGACCATCCTCGAGATGGCCAAGGGCGACGAGCGCATCGTCGCCATCACCGCCGCCATGCCCGACAACACGGGGCTCACCGAGTTCGCGCGCGTGCTGCCCGAGCGCATGTTCGACGTGGGTATCGCCGAGCAGCACGGGGTCACCTTCGCGGCCGGCCTGGCCGCGCGCGGCATGATTCCCATGGTTACTATCTACTCGACGTTCCTGCAGCGCGCGTACGATCAGATTATTCACGACGTCGCCATCCAGAATTTGCCCGTGCGCTTCGTGCTCGACCGCGGCGGCATCGTGGGCGAAGACGGTCCCACGCACCACGGTGCGTTCGACTTGAGCTACCTGCGTTTGATTCCGAACGTGGTGATCATGGCTCCGAAAGACGAGAACGAGCTTCGCCACATGCTCAAGACCATGGTCGATTACGACCAGGGGCCCATCGCGCTGCGCTTCCCGCGCGGCGAAGGCGCCGGTGTGGCACTGGACGCGCAGCTCGCGCCGATTCCCATCGGCAAGGCGGAAGTGCTCGGGGAAGGGCGCGACGTGGTCTTCGTCGCCATCGGCGCCATGGTGCGACCGGCCGTGGCCGCCGCCGAGATCCTGCGCGGCCGCGGCATCGACGCCGGTGTGGTCAACGCGCGCTTCGTCAAGCCCCTCGACACCGAGGTACTGGATCGCGTCGCCGCCGGCGACGCCTTCGTGTTCACGGTCGAAGACAACGCGCTGGCCGGCGGCTTCGGATCCGCGGTGAACGAGCATTGGGTCGCGCGTGGCTACGACGCCGGGAGTCTCAAGAACCTCGGCCTGCCCGACCGCTTCATCGAGCACGGCGATCGCGACGGGCTCATGGCCGAGCTCGCGCTCGACGCGGCGGGTCTGGTCAAGTCCGCGCTCGAGGTGGTCGGCGCGAGCCGCGGCAACGTGCGCTCGATCGCGTCGTGATGTCGCAAGCCAGCGTTCGCAACGTCGGCGTCGCCGCCAACCTCCAGAAAGAGCGCGTGCGCCCGCTCCTCGACGACCTGGTCGCGGCGCTGGCGGCGGACGGCTTCCAAATCGGTTTGGACGAGGACCTCGCGGGCGAGGCGGCGTCGCTCTCGCCGGCGACCCGTGGTCTCCCGGAACCCTGCCACGCGATCGTCGCCGTCGGCGGCGACGGCACCATCCTCAAGATCGCGCGCCGTTACGTGGACCGGGAAGTCCCCATCGTGGGCGTCAAGGGCGGGCGCCTGGGGTTTCTCTCCGAGGCGAGCCCCGCGCGCGTGGTGAGCCTGCTCCGCGAGAACCGCTTCGCGACCCAGCGTCGCATGCGCGTGCGCGGCGACGTGCGCGCGGCCGGGGTACCGGTGGGCGCGTCGTTCAGCGCGCTCAACGACGTCGTGATCCACAGCACCGGCTACTCGCGCATGGTGCGATTGCACGTCGAGGTGGGCGGCAAGCTCCTGCGCGAGTTCTCCGCCGACGGCCTCATCGTCGCGACACCGACCGGTTCCACGGCGTACTCGCTCTCCGCGGGCGGCCCCGTGGTCGAACCCACCCTCGACGCCATCTTGCTGACCCCTCTCAACCCGCACACGATGAGCATTCGCCCCCTGGTGCTGGACGCGACCGAGACCGTGTCGGTACGCGTACTCTCGGCGCCGTCGGGCGTGATGGCGACCGTCGACGGCCAGGAGGGAATCGACCTCGACGCGTCGCACACCATCGAGATCAAGCGCGATCCCCGCGTCACCAACCTCCTCGTGGCCGACGACTACGACTTCTTCGCCCTCCTGCGCGAGAAGCTCTAGCCCGCCGCTGTACAAACGCCGCGTGCGAGGCGTAGTATCGCGCCGTCATGCTGCGCCGCCTGTCGATCGAGAACCTGGCCGTGGTCGAGAACGTGGTGGTCGAGCTGGGCCCCGGTCTCAACGTGCTTACCGGCTCGACCGGCGCGGGCAAGTCGCTCGTCTTGAGCGCGCTCAATCTGCTATTGGGCGAGAAGTCCGACGCGAGCGCGATCCGAGAGGGCGGCGACGAAGCGCGCGTGGAAGCGCTGTTCGAACCCGCGCCTTTGCCTCCCGAGGTGGCGCTCGCGGCGGGCGTGGAAGGCGCTCGCGCGATCACGGTCGCGCGCCGCCTCACGCGCGCGGGCCGGTCCTACGCGTCGATAGACGGGCGTTCGGCCACGCTCAAGGAGCTGCGCCGCGTGTGCGCGTGCTTCGTCGAACCCCACGGCCAGAACGAACAGTACCGTCTGCGCGACCCCTCGACCCACGTGCAATACGTCGACGCCTTCGCGGACAACGCGCGCGAGCGCGCGCGCTACGCGGAAGCGCTCTCGGAGCTGCGACGCGCGCAGGCCGAGCTGGCGCGCTTCGACGCCGAGGTGGCGGAGCAGCTCGCGCAG
>JAKEHA010000320.1 GCA_022615275.1 Candidatus Latescibacterota bacterium | reverse complement strand
TCTGCCGCCATCGCAGCGAGCTTCTTGTGCGCCGCGGTCTCCAGCCTCTCGTCGTTCGACTCGACCACCAGCGTCATCGCCTCGGGCACCGCACCCGCGCGTTGGATCACACGCTCGCGGTTGGACGGTGAGAGCGCGTCGAAGTTGCGCAGGATGACGACACGCCGCGCGGCAAAAAGTGGGAATGTCAGCATGCGGTCGTCGAAGGCCTGCGGGTCGAACTCGTCCCCGTGCAACACATCGAGGTTGAACGCGCGCTCCGCGTCCGGCAACGCGACCGCGACGAGCTCGCGCACGAACTCCCGCTTCATGTGCTCCTCGGGTCCGTGCAGGAAGTACAGCGGCTTGACGCGTCCCTGGCGCACGTCGTCGAAGAGCTTCTTGTATCCCGCGAGTCGTCCGGCCATGGTCACCAATCCTTCACCGTGAGATTGAGAATGCGCTCCGTGATCTCGCGCAACGACTCGTTCACGGCCTCGTCGAAGGTGCGCCCTTCCCCGACCGATTCGATGAAGTAGGAGCCGTCGCCCTGAAAGGAGCGGTCCTGCCAAATGGCCTCGTTGGTCCTGCGATTGAAGAGGGTCGCCACCACCTTGATCACGACGATGTATTCCTGGGCGTTGAGGTCCTGGTTGAAGGAAAAGGGCTGATTCTTGAACTCGACGATGCGCCCGTCCAGGATGGCGTCGGCGGCGTCCTCGGACACCACCTTGAGCGTGTTGTCCGCGACCAGGTTGTCGATCACGCGCTCGGTCACCGATATCTCGAGATTGGGCTCGGCCGTCTCGTTCTCGAAGAACGGCACGTGGATCGACTTGATGTCCTTGGCCGTGCGCGAGGTGGTGCTGTAGCCGCAGGCGACGCCGATCGACGCCGCCAACGCGAGCGCCAAGGCGCCGCTACGACGTCGACGGAACTTCTTCGGTTTCATCGCCGATGTTGAAGCTCTTCATGCGGTAGCGGAGCTTGTCGCGCTTCACATTGAGAAGGCGCGCGGTCCTGCTCTGATTCCAGCCCGACTCTTCGGACGCCTTGAGAATCAAGGCCCGCTCGAAATCGCCCACCAGGCCCTCGAAGTCCACGCCGTCCTCGGGCAGCGGCGAGGACAGGATGGCGTCGATGCGCCGCCCGATGCTCCCCTCGTCGACGCGCTGGCTCGCAAACGGCAGCATCTCGCGCTTCAAGACGGGGCCGGTTTCCAGCAGCACCACGCGCTCGACCACGTTCTTGAGCTCGCGGATGTTCCCGGGCCACGGGTACGCGAGTAGCGCTTGGCGGGCGTCGTCGGAGATCTGGTTGAAGTTCTTCGCGAACTTCGTGTTGAACATATTGATGAAGTAGTTGACGAACTTGAGCAGGTCTTCCTTACGCTCGCGCAGCGGCGGAATGTACAGCGGCACCACCTTCAAGCGATAGAAGAGGTCGGCGCGGAAACGCCCCTCGTCCACTTCCTTTTGCAGGTCGCGGTTGGTGGCGCTGACGACCCGCACGCTGACGTGGATGTCCTGGGTTCCACCCAGCCGGCGGAACTCCATGCGTTCCAGAACGCGCAGGAGCTTCACCTGAATGGTGAGGCTCATTTCTCCGATCTCGTCCAGGAACAGGGTTCCGCGGTTGGCCAACTCGAGGAGCCCCTGCTTCTGTCCCTTGGCGTCGGTGAAGGCGCCCTTTTCGTAGCCGAACAGCTCGCTCTCGAGCAGTGTCTCCGGCAGACTCGCGCAGTTGATGTCCATGAACGGCTTGTTGGCGCGATTCGAATAGCGATGGATCAGCCGCGCGACCATCTCTTTGCCCACCCCGCTCTCGCCCTCGATCAGCACGGTGGTGGTGTCGCTCTTGGCGACCTGCTGGATGATGTCGTACACGCGCTTCATGGCGCCCGTTTCGCCCAGGATGTAGTCGAAGCCCACGTCGGGGTCCATCTGGCGCTTGAGCTCGAGGACCTCTCTATTGAGCCGCTCACTGTCGAGGCCCTTGCGGATCACCATCAACAATTGCTCGAGGTTGATGGGCTTGGAGACGAAGTCGTAGGCGCCGTTCTTCATGGCGGTGACCGCGGTTTCGATGTCGCCGAAGGCCGTGATCATGACGACCCCGATCTCCGGGAACACCTCCTTGATGCGCCGCAGGACCTCGAGCCCGTCCATGTCCGGGAGCTTGAGATCGAGCAGGACCAGGTCGGGCACGACCTCGCGCGCCTTCTCGATCGCCTCGGCGCCGGTACGCGCCGTCACGGCTTCGTACCCTTCCTGCCTCAGCGTCTTTTCGAGGAAGAAGCGGATCGTGTCCTGGTCATCCACCAACAGGATGACCGATTTCACGGGAGTCTCCATGCTGCACCTGCTTCACGGGTAAATAGATCGAGAACGTCGTCCCCACGCCGTACTCGCTGTCCACGTAGATGTAGCCGCTGTGACGCTCGATGATGCTGTGCGTCACGTACAGGCCCAGTCCGGTACCGCCCGACTTCTTGGAGAAGAATGGCTCGAAGACGCGCTGCTTGTCCTCTTCCGTGAGCCCCAACCCATTGTCGCGCACGCGGATGATAGCAAAATCACCCACCGCGTCAAACAGAACGTCGCGCACGTCGGGCGAAAAAGAGAGCGATACCGTGACGCTGGCGTCGGCCGGGCTGGCCTCGATGGCGTTCTTCAGCAAATTGATCATGACCTGGGTGATGCGATCGGCGTCGACCACGATGGGCCGGGACTCGCCCGGAAACTCCGTGGTGACACTCACCGACTTGCGCTTGGCCAGGTCGGCCATGCTGGCGATGCCGTTGCGTATCAGTTCCTCGAGTGTGGTTTCCTCGTAGATGAGGTCGCTTACCCGCACCACGGACATGAGGTCGCCGATCAAGCGGTCGATGCGCTTGACCTCGTCCAGGATGAACTCGATGTTCTCGCGCTGGCTGTCGGCCACCTGGCCCGCGCGCTGGAGGTACTGGATGCCGGCCGCGATTCCCGTCAGGGGATTGCGTATCTCGTGCGCGATGCTGGAGGAGAGCCGGCCCAGCGCCGCCAGCTTGTCCAGGTGCGAGATCTGTTCCTCCATGCGCTTCTGACGCGTGATGTCGTTGAACACCGCGAGCGCTCCCTGCGGCTGCTTGCGCTCGTCGAGGAGCAGCGTCGTGTTCAGAATCACCGGGTCCTTGGTGCCGTCCTTCTTGAGGAGCCACGCCTCTTGGTGGAAGGCGCGTCTTCCGGTGCGCATGGTGCGCATGACCGGGTTCTCCCCCGTGCCGGTGGGGCTGTCCGCGATGAGGTCCTGCACCCGCAGCTGGCGCAGCTCGGCCACCGCGTAGCCGGTGATCTCTTCGGCCAGCGCGTTGGCGAAGAGCACGCGGCCGCGCCCGTCGACGGTGATCAGCCCGTTCATCATGCTGTTGATGACGTTGTCGCGGAAGCTCTCTTCCTGCTGGAGCTCGGCGAACAGGCTGTTGTTCTCGAGCATGGTGCTGAGCTGGACCGCGAGCGTTTCCACCGAGACCAAGTCGACGCGCGAGAGCGAGGCGGCCTTGAAGCCGTCGGTGACGCCCACCACCCCCAAAAGCGGGATGCGGTCGCAGGCCGGGCAGCGGAAGCCGTGCTCGATCGAAGCCGTCTCGCGACGAACCTGCGTCATGTGCAGCACGCAATCGTCGCGCGACTCGCACCCCTGGGTAGCACCGCTCTTGACCAACGGCACCACGATGTACGAGCTCATGGTCGAGTCGCGAAACAGCGGCGAGCCCCCCGCGCTCCCCACCGGGTGCATCTCGGGGTCGCGAATCAGGATCGACTGGTGCATCTGCACCGACTTGCGCAGGAGCCCGTCGAGCTCCTCGAGCGGAACGCGCACTTGCGCGTGTACGTGGCCCTCGGGTGTATCGCGGAAGACGTACAGGTTGAAGGCTTCCTCGTCGGGGTGGAAGATGCCGACGAACAGCTCGCGGTAGCCGAGCCCCTTGGAGAGAAAATTGATGACCGCGTCGACCACCTTCGACTCGTCCAGGGACGAGACCAGGGTGAGGCCGATCTCCTTGATGCTCAAGAGCTGGATGTTCTTCTCGACCAACTGGAAGTTCTTGCGCTCGAGCTCGGTAGCGATTTCCTTGAGTGCCTTGTATATAGCGGCGTCGATCTCGCCCGGACGCACGGTGGAAAGCTCGCCAATGGCGTCGCCGTGGATCTTGCGAATGCTCTCCAGCACGCTCTCGTAGCGGTTGCGCACGGCGATCGACTCACGGGTGACGTAGGCGGCGCACACGAGGACGGCGAGCGGGATGGTCGCCCACCACGGCAACGCGGTGGCCAGGAGCGCGAGGACCGCCGCGATCACGGCGATGCCGATAAAGAGACGGCGGCGAGGTATGTACGCGAAGAATCTCATGGTTCCTTGCGCGGGCCGCCAGCCGGCGTATTAGCGCGCGGCCACGGGCGGTCCCAAACTCCACCGCGACGGTGTGAACACCAGCCCCCACTTGGGGTGCAGACCGCGCCCCTGATTGTCGTGCGCGTCGGAAGCCTCCACGTCGATCGCGATGCAGTGGTCGAGGACGTCGTACCACTCCTCGACGGTGGAGATCCACATCGAGAGATAGTAGCGGTTGGGCTGCAGGACCAGGCTGTCGATGACCAGGTCGATGCTCCCCGCACCCGGCTCGACCGACGGGATGTAGTAGCCCGCCTGCCAGGTGCTCACGGTGGTGATGCGAGTCCCCAAGTCGGAGTGAATGGCCATCGCGATGTCGGGATTCTTGACGCGCTCGTTCACCTGGTAGTGGAAGCGGACGCGCATCGGTTCGCCGCAGCGAAACACACTGGCGGGGTCGCCGTTCTCGTCCAAGAATTCGACCCGTGTGAAGCGGATCATCCCGTTGCCGCCGCGGTTCTCGACCTTGGTGAGGTCGTAGCCGGAGCGCTGTGCGTCGGAAAAGGTGGACAGGTACGAGGCGATCACCTTGTCGGAGGCCGCGTCCGCGCGCAGCTTGCCGGCGTCGATCCAGATGGTGCGCGGGCACAGGTTCTCGATGGCGGCCATGTTGTGCGAAACGAACAGCACCGTGCGGCCGCCCGAGCGCAGGTCGTCCATGGCACTCAAACACTTCTTCTGGAAGTCGGCGTCGCCCACCGCGAGCACCTCGTCGACGAACAAGACGTCGGGGTCCATGTGGGCCGCCACCGCGAAACCGAGGCGCAAGCGCATGCCCGACGAGTAGCGCTTGATGGGCGTGTCGACGAACTTCGCCACCCCCGCGAAGTCGATGATCTGTTCCAGGCGCTGGTCGATCTCCTTCTTGCGCATGCCCAGGATGGAGCCGTTCAGGTAGATGTTCTCGCGCCCGGTGAGCTCGTCGTGGAAACCCGTCCCGACCTCGATCAGAGACGCAACCCGGCCGCGCACGTGGATCCGTCCCGAGGTGGGATACGTGATCTTCGAGAGCAGTTTCAAGAGCGTGCTCTTCCCTGCCCCGTTGCGACCGATGATCCCCACCACTTCGCCCTCGTCGACCTTGAAGCTCACGTCGTTGAGGGCCAGGATGGCCTGCTCGTCCTCCTTGCGGCGCCCGCGCCGGAACGCGTTGAGCAAGGCCTCGCGCAACATGGTCTCATGGCGCAAGGCACCCAGACGGTAGCGCTTGGTGAGATGCTCGACGTGGATGGCTTCGCGCACGCGGGGCTCCTTAGATCAAGTCGGCGAAGGTTCGCTCGGTGCGATAGAAGTACACGGCGGCCAGAGCGAACATGGCGCCGGCGACCGCGGTCGCGATGCCGAGCGCGCCCCAGTCGATGGTCTGCGCGGGCAGGATGCTGGCGCGAAACGAATCCAGGATGCCGACCATGGGATTGAGATGCAAGAGGAAGGCCCACTTCTCGGGCACCAGGCTGGGCGAGTAGAACACCGGTGACAGGAACAGCATGGACTGCATGAAGAATGGGATCGTGTACTTGATGTCGCGAAACTTGACGTTGAGCGCGGCGAAGAGCATACCGATCGCGGTCGCGAACAGGATCAGCGGCAGCAGCAGAACCGGCCACATCAGCATCTCCAGCGAAAGCGGAATGCGGTAGTAGATCGCGATCGCGACCAGCATGGTCGAGGCCACCGCGAAGTCGACGATCCCGCCCAACGTGGACGAAGCCGGAATGATGGCGCGCGGAAAATAGACCTTGCTGATCAAGTTCGCGTTCGAGATGAGGCTGTTGCCCGCCAAGGGCACCGAGTACTGGAAGTACGACCACGGCACCAGCGTGGCGTACGCGAAGATGGGATACGGCGCTCCCCCGGTGTCGATCTCGGCCACGCGGCCGAAGGCGAACGACGCCACCAGCATCAGGGTGAAGGGCTGGATGATGGCCCAGGCCGCGCCCAGGAGTGTTTGCTTGTAGCGGATCTTGACGTCGCGCCACACCAGGAAGAAGAACAGCTCGCGGTAGCGAACGAACTCGTACAGCCACTCGACGGCGACGGGACGCGCGGTGACGCTCATAGCACCACCTTGCGGCCGTAGAACGCTTCCGCGCGGCGCGAGGGTGCGTTGCACTCCATCGCGCGCACGCGCATGAGCCCCGCGAAGGTCTCTTCGTCGAACCAGTGCTTCCCGCGCTGGGTGCCGAAGCACTCCATGAGAATGGCGATCTTCTCGCTTGCGTGGCGTTCGTCGAGGGGCACGTAGACGTTGGGAGCGCCCAGGTCGCCGTCCCACTTGGGTACCTCGTACTCCAGCACCAGGTGGTCCCGGAACGTGTTCCACGTTAGCTCGCACACGGCGCGGTGGTCCTGGTGGAGGTCGGCGCGGGTGTGGGTGAACACCGCATCGGGCCGCACGCGCGACTTCAGCTCTTCGAAGTAGGTCTTGATCTTGGAGTGTTCGCTCGGGAAGAAGCCGTCGCGGAACTGGTGCAGCTCGACCGTCTTCCTGCCGGCGCGTGCGAGAAAGCGCTCCGCGGAGGCGCGTGCCTCCGCGCCGCGCTCACCGGTGGCGCTGAACACGACCCAGTGCGCGGACAGGCCCGGATTGGACTCGAGCAGCTTGAGCACGGTGCCGCCGCAGCCGATCTCGATGTCGTCGCTGTGCGCGCCCAGACACAGGATGGATCCAATGCTTCCCAGTGCGAGGGTCTTCATGGTGCCTAGCGCCGCTTGCTCGCCCACAGCTCCCAGGGAGCCTCGCCGTGCGTGTACATGCTCTCGAGCGACTGGCGCTCTTTGAAGGTGTCCATGCTGACGAAGAAGCCGTCGTAGCGATACGCCGAGAGCAGCTTCTTCGCGATCAGGCGTTCGAAGGGCTTCTCGACCAGCTCTTCCCCGTTCTTCATGTAGTCGAAGATCTCCTTGCGCAGCACGAAGTACCCGCCGTTGATGAACACCTGCGAGGTCGATACGTGGGTGATGGCGTCGACCGCGCGCTTGTCGTCGAAGGACACCATATGGAAGCTCTGGCTCGGGCGCACGGCGAGAAAGCTCGCCACCCGCTGGTGCGACTCGAAGTCGCGGATCATCCCCGGCAACGGCAAATCGGTGAGATTGTCGCTGTAGTTGGCGAGGAAGACCTCGTCGTTCTCGACGTACTTCTTCACCGCCTGCAGGCGCCCACCGATGTTGGTGTTCACACCCGTGTCGACGAAGGAGATCTTCCAGTCGTGGATGTCGCTGTTGGCGAGCTCGACCTTTCCTTGGCCGGAGAGCGTGAAGTCGTTCGAGAGGCACTCGTCGTAGTTCAAGAAGTAGTTCTTGATGGCGTCGGCCTTGTAGCCGAGGCACAGAATGAACTCCTTGTGCCCGAAGTGGGCGTAGTACTTCATCACGTGCCACAGGATGGGCCGGTAGCCGATGGGCACCATGGGCTTGGGAATCTCGTCCGAGTACTCCCGGATGCGCATCCCCTGCCCGCCGCAAAACAAGACGACCTTCATTACCACTCCCGGCCGCCGATCGCGGCCCCCAAAAGGCTATAGTCCAATTCCCTCGTAGCGGGAAATCGCGTTCTTGTCCAGCATCCGCCGTCCGTCGAAGACCAGGGGCGCCCGTCCGAGCGTGCGAAGCAATTCCGGGACCGCCGCGAACTCGCGCCACCGGGTCACCAGCACCACCACGTCGGCTTGCGCCAGCGCCCCTTCCAACGAGCCCGCATAGTGCACGGGCTTGCCCGCCAGCGCGCGCTGGGCCGAATCCGTCGCGACCGGGTCGTAGGCCGTCACCGTGGCCCCCTCCGCGAGCAGGCGGTCGATGATGGGAAACGCGGGCGACTCCCGCACGTCGTCGGTGTCGGGCTTGAACGCGAGGCCCAGGACCGTCACGGGTACCCCGCGCAGCGAAGGCAAATGACGCTTGAGACCCTCGATGACCCGGTCCGGGCGCGCACGGTTGACCTCGAGGGCCGAGCGCAACACGCGCATGTCGACGCCGTTGGCGCCCCCGTGCGCGACCAGCGCGCTGACGTCCTTCGGCAAGCAGCTACCGCCGAAGCCGCAGCCCGCCTCCAGGAAGCTCGCGATGGGAGCGCGCGAGCGCGCCCCGCCGGACCCGGTGTTGAGATAGGCGGACTCGTGCACGCCGGCCATGACGTCCTTGGCGTCGATTCCGCCGATGGCGCTGCACAGGTCTGCGATTTCGTTCGAGAACGAGATCATGGCCGCGAGCAAAGAATTCGACGCGTACTTGATCATCTCCGCGGTCGCGTTGTTGGTGCGAATCAGAGGCACGCCGTCGAAGCCGGCGTAGAGCTGTGCCAGCGCGTCGAGTGTGCGTTCGTCGATGCCGCCGATCACGATGCGGTCGGGGCGCATGAAGTCGGCGATCGCGGTTCCTTCGGTGAGGAACTCCGGGTTGGTCCCCAGGCCGAAGTCCGCCCCGGCCTGCTTGCCCGACGCGGACTCCAGTGCGTCGCGAACCGGACCGTCGGTGGTGCCCGGGACCACGGTGCTCTTCACCACCACCGTGTGACGCTCGCGCTTGCCCGCGAGTATCAAGCCGATCTCGCTGGCCGCGCGGGTGACGAACGTCAAGTCGATCGCGCGCCCGTCGAAGGGCGTGCCCACGGCGATCAGCGTGATGTCGGTCTCCGCGACCGCTTCCGAAAGCGACGTGGTGGCGCGAAACGCGGTGCCGCTGTGGCGCCGCAACAACTCGGCCAGGCCCTCCTCGTGGATGGGCGGTTCGCCGCGCCGAATGCGCTCCACCTTGGCCGCGTCGACCTCGACGCACACGACGCTGTGCCCCTTTTCGGCCAGACACGCGCCGGTCACGATGCCGACGTAACCCGCGCCGATGATCGAGACGCGCATCAGGCGTCCTCCGCTTCACGATGGTAGTGGTACCACACCAACGAGCGTCGAAGGCCCTCGTCGACCAGGATGGTCGGGTCGTAGCCGAGCTGGGTACGCGACTTGGTGAGATCCGGGCAGCGCCGGTTGGGGTTGTCGATTAGATAATCGCTCTCCTTGGGCGCTTGCATCACCACGCGGCCGGCATATCCGAAGAGGTCGCGCGCGGTCGCGACCACCTTCTCCGCCAGCTCGTTCATCGAGATCTCCGGGCGATCCACGCCCACGTTGTAGGCTTCGCCCATCCCGCCGCGCACGAGCGCCTTGTAGTACCCCACCACCGCGTCGGCCACGTAGCAGAACGTGCGCTTGGGCTTTCCGTCCGAGAGCATGACGATGTCGCGGCCGTTCATGACATCGCGCGCGAAGTCCGGAATGACGCGCCGGTCGCTGATCTTGAGGCCGGGGCCGTAGTTGTTGAAGGGCCGCACCATCTTTACGGGCACGCCGTAGTGGCGCGCGAACACGACGCACAAGGTCTCGCCGTAGCGCTTCGACTCGTCGTAGCACGCGCGCGGGCCCGTGCACGACACGTTGCCGCGGTAGTCTTCGCGGGTGGGAATCTCTTCGGGCGCGGGGTCGCCGTAGATCTCGCTGCTCGAGTAGAAGATGAAGCCACGAAAGTCGCGCTTCTTTTCGACGCGCGCGCGCGCGTACTCGAGCAGGTTGCGCAGCCCGTCGATGTTGGCGTCCATCGTCTCCAAGGGATGCAGGCGATAGTAGATCGGCGACGCGATGCCGGCCGCGTGCACGATGTACTCGAACTCAGGCATGGGATCCGGCAAGGGTTGGCGCACGTCGAAGCGCGTCAGCGTGAGATCGTCGCGGCCGCGGAGTGCCTCGAGCCAGGCCGGGATGCCGCGCACGTAGTTGTCGAACACGGTGACGTGGATGCGGTCGCTTGCGGGCGCGCGGTCGTTCCAGTGCAGAACCCCCCGCACCATGTAGTACCCGAGGAAGCCGGCCCCGCCGGTGATCAAGAGGCGCGACCCCGCCATGGTGGCGAGCTCGTCGCGAAGACCCGCCGTCACGTAGTCGAGATCGCGCTTGAGCAAGTCGGCCAGCGGTTCCACGCGGGCTCCTTCGATTCGGGTCGCCAAGAAAGTCCCTCCGTCGTTTCGTTTATAGAGCGAAGCGTTTGGGGCGCACGAGGCGGCGCGCCCCATCCGCGACTTCGCGCGCGAGGTCCCTGCGCACGGCGACTGCGGAGCGCACGAGGACGCGAAGCGCGCCCAGCTTGGCGCGCGCCGCGATGGGCGCGTGCACGACGCCCTGCACGCACTGCCGGTAGTGCTTCCACAGGCGCGGGCTGAACCGGCCCGTCGTGCGGGGGTCGAAGAAAGCCTGCTTCTCTTCCGTTGTCGCCATCTGGCTGAACGCCTTCTCGTGAATCCTGCGATAGAAGCGCGAGGTCGGCAGTTCGAGAAACGTGCCCTGCAGGGCCAGCTCGAACACGAGCACTTCGTCGGCGCCGACGAATGTCCCCATCAGGCGCGTCTTTCCCAGCGCTTGCGTGCGCATGAGCCCGTAGATCACGTTGACGAGTCCAATCTGCGCCATCGCGCGCGCGAGGCGCTCCGCCGGGTTGCTCGCACGCAGATCCAGGTTGTCTTCGTAGGCGCGGATCACGCGCCCCTCCGGGTCAATCAACTCCGTCTTGGGGTAGCACAACACGGCGCCGGGGTCGGCGTCGAGGGCCGCGACGCACACCGCCACCGAATCGGGTGCGAACAGATCGTCCGCCGGCGCCCACCGAAAGTACTCGCCGCGCGCGAGCTCGAAGGTGCGGCGGTAGTTCCAGGCGGCACCCCGGTTCTCGTCGGTGCGCACGAAGCGCACCCGGCGGTCGCGCACCGCGTAGCGCTGGGCGATCTCGGGCGTGCGGTCGGTGGACCCGTTGTCGGAGATGATCAGCTCGAGGTCGGCGTAGGTCTGTCCGAGGACGGATTCGATGGTTTCTTCCAGGAACGCCTCCCCGTTGTACACCGGCATCCCCACGCTCACCCGGGGCGTGGCGGCCTCGACGGGTGTGGGGTTCATCGGAGTCTTGGTGTCGGCGATCACGCGCAAGAGCATGCACTCGATTTTGAAGTCGCCGCAAGCAAAACGGGGCGGACGCGGGTTAGACGTATTCAGATCAGCAAGTTACATGCCCGCGTCAGCTGGCGGTGGGGCGGGCGATTCGGACTACGAGAGGGAGCGAAGCAGGGGCGTCAGCACGCGCCCTTGCCCGTGAAGACGACGAAGACGGTCCGGACGAGGATCTTGAGGTCGGTCCAGAAGCTCAACCGGCGAATGTACTCCAAGTCCAGGTGGAGCTTGTCGCGCAGGCCGTCGTCGGTGTTGGTGTAGCCCAACTGGACCTGGGCCAGGCCGGTGATGCCGGGCTTGGTGCGCAGGCGCAGCTGGAACTCGGGCAGGTCTTTTTCGATGCGGCCGATGAAGTAGGCACGCTCGGGGCGCGGTCCGACGATGCTCATCTCGCCGCGCAGGACGTTATAGAACTGCGGCACCTCGTCGATGCGCGTCTTGCGAAGCACCCGGCCCACCAGAGTAATGCGCGGATCGCGTTCCTTGGCCCACATGGGCGGCGTGCCGCGCTCGGCATCGACCACCATGGTGCGGAACTTATAGATCGTGAACGGCCGGCCGAAGTTGACGAGCACGCGGCGGTCGCGCCGGCGGCGGTCGATGTCGGCCCGGCCCATGGTGCCGCGGCGGTCGCAGCTGCGACGGTTGATGCCGATGCGCTCCTGGCGATAGAAGACGGGACCCGGCGACGTCGCCTTGATGAGGACGGCAGCCAGCACCATCACGGGTGCCGCGACGACCAACCCGACGAACGAAAGAACGATGTCCAGCGCGCGCTTCCACCCCCAACGCCCGATGACGTCGTAGGGGTGCCGCACGCGATCGGTCGGCTGAACGCGGACGAAGGCCGCCGACCGGTTCCAAGGAATCACGATCTCGGGCCGACGGGCGAATCTTTGGGCGAATTCGTTCATTCAGGGCGCAACCGGTTCGGGTTGATAGGAGCGAGATTCGGAGCGCACAAGTCTCTCGTGGAGACTCCAGGGGCGTGCCCCGACCTCGCCGTGCGAGCGCATTCAGCATTTTCGGTGCCACGCATGCGCTCCTTTGCACAAACCTCACGCCATTTCGGTGGCTGTGTAATCGAAGTGGACACACTGTGTTAAAGGCGTAAACGGAGACTCCACTCGAATGGATGAGGAGTCGACGATGCGGAGATAATCGGGGTGGATTGGGCAATTCACCCATTTATCCACCGCACCACACGCGGTAACCCGTTGCATCCATGATGTTTGGAGCGCTGCGCAGGCTCACGCCGATTCTTGGGGAAAATCACCGCACGAGAGCGCGGTGACGGGTGCGACCGAGTTGCTACTCGGCGAGGATCGTGAAGGCGTGACCGGCCGACGCGTACTCGCGGCGGGCCTTCTCGGCGGCGTCGTCGGACGTGAACCGACCGACGACCACGCGATAGCGGGATCCGTTCGACTCGATCTTGGCGGGAATCTGGAGGAGCTGGAGCGCGCGAACTTCGGCACGGGCGCTTTCGAGCCACGCGTGCGACCCGGCGAGTAGCACGTACGAGCCGCCCGTCGAACTCGACGGCTCCTTGGGGACGGCCATCCGCGACGGCGGCGGTACCGGCTCGGAGTCGGCGATGGGCGGGGCCAGATCGCCCGTAGGCACCATCGCCCGGGTTCCCTGCTTCGGACCACCGAAGGTGTACGACAAGGAGAAGGTGTGGACGCTCGAGAAGTACTCCTGGGGCGTGTACGCATAATCGAGCGTCATGACGCCGTAGTGGAGCCCGAAGCCCGCGTTGAACGGTGCGCCGCGCTGCTCGTTGTCCATGTTCTCGGTAAAACCGCTGCGCAAGGTGAGCGTCGGGTTGAACTGGTAGTCGACGCCGAGTTGCAGCCGAGTCCCGTACGCGTCCGAGTCCGCGAACTGCGCGCCTGCGAAGAACTGCCCCAACCGAGACGCGAAGATGCGGCCGCCGCCGAACGAATACTCCGGCGCCACACTCCAGCTCTCCGAGTCGAACGACACCGTGCCGCCCAGGTCGCGGGCCGCGGCGTGGAACAGGTTCGGGCCCATCCAGTACGACGCGCCGAGGTGGAACGCGTATCCGGATCCGTCGGTCGGCAGGACGTGCTCGCGAATGATCGTGGTTCCCGCCGCCAGCGCGAGTCCGGTACCGCGGAAGGCGTGACTGACGGTCAAATCGAGGCCCATGTCGTAGAAGCTCTCCTCGGAGACCGGGTTCAGCGCCGCGTCGTAGCCCTGTACCCCGCCGGAATACAGGAACGTGGCACCGACTCCCAGCACGGTGCCTTGCGAGCCGATCGGCAGCGCGAAGCCGGCCGAGGTAAAGGTCAGGTTGTCGAGCCACTCGCTGGTGGTCACGAAAGCGGCCCCGCGGGGCAGCCCCGCTAGGAAGGCTGGATTCGCGTACATCACGGTGGCATCCGGCGCCAGTCCCGCGACCACGTCCGGGGACGACATCAAGCGAGCGCCCACCGGGATCTTCAGGAACGGCGCGGCATAGGTGCCCGCGCCCTGCTGGGCGCGCACTTCCGCAAACGTCCCGGACAGGCCGGTCAAGGACAGGCCGAGGACGAAAACGGAGCGCCAGTTCGGTCGGTTGCGTCTCATTCCACCGATTCCTGCCGCGTCGTCACGCGCGCGGATTGAAGGTCGTTTGGATCCTCGAACAACGAGCAATAGAGAGGCCAACACCACTCAATGCGGCTTCGCCACGCCACAATGCGCTGGGGCGTACCCCAGAATGGCGCGGCGTGCCATGCACCTATCGACGCCGTCACCACCGGGACCTCGCCGAGCTCGAAAACGCGTTCGAATCTGCAAGGCACCGTTGCGAGCCGTGCCTCGAAAGGTGCCTAGAACACCAGGTGGGGCGCTGTAACGGAACTAACACGCCGCTTCCCATCCTCGCACCCGGCCCGCGCGAGTCGTCCGTTTTAGGGGGATTCGGACGCCGCGCGTCCCTGCTCGAGTTCGCTCAAGCGGAGCGCGGCCAACCTCGAATATCGCGTTTCCGGGAATCGCTCAATACATTTCTTCAACATTTCGCTCGCGCGCGCGGAATCGGCGAGCACGGTCGCGTAGACCTCCGCGCTCTTGAGCAGCCCCGCGGCGGTGCTGGCGTCGTCCCACGACGAGGGTGCGGACCCCAACAGGGCCGCCCCCTCGGCCGCGCGCCCCGCGGACGCGTAGCTCGCCGCCAGCGCGTCCTGGACGCCGATGCGATCTCCCGCATACGGGCTGTTGCGATTTATGAGCGACAAATAGTACTCGCGCGCGCGTTCCAGGGTGCGCTCGGCGAGGGTGTGCTCGCCGGTCTTGACGTAGTGGCGGGTAACGAAGATCGGCGCCTCGATCGAGGCCGGTGCGTGCGGATAGAGCTGCTGCATCCGCCGCAGGAGCTGGAGCGCCTCGTCCCAGGTGCCCCGCCGCTCGAGCGTGGTCGCGTGCGCGAACATGGCCCGCGCGGCCACGTCGCCGGGGGTCGCCTCGTCCTGCTCGAGCGCGCGAAAGACCGCCATCGCGCCGGCTTCGTCGCCGGTCTGGAGCAAGAGCGCCCCGCGGTCGTAGCGGGCCGCATGACCGATGGGGGCGCCGGCGGCGCGGCGCTCGACGTCGGCGAGGATCGAATCGGCCCTCGCGGCATCGCCGAGTGCGAACGCGTAGATCTCCCCCAGCAGGAGCCGCAGCCCCTCGAGGTCGTACTGCGGGTCGGGTGCTGCCAGGATGGCTTCGATGCGACCGGCCGCGGCCCGCCAGTCCTCGTCCACCAGGCGCAACTGAATCTCGCCGAGGGTCGCCTGCCACGCGATGGGTGACCCCGGCCACGTGGCCGCCACGCGCCGGTAGAAGCCGTCCGCGAGCGCGCGGTACTCGGCATACGCCTCCGCTTCCCCCGCCTCACGGTACATGCGTACCAGCACCACGGGGATGTCGACGAACACGCCGTCGGGGACGAAACGGCCCGACCAGAATTCCTCCGACGTGGAGATCTGCCGGAACATCTCCGCGCATTGGCGCATCACCTCGGTGGTCTCGCCCGCCAGGTACATGGATCGCGCCGCGCCCAGGCGCGCATCCAAGCTGCCCCCGAGTTCCGCGGATTCGATGGTGCGCTCGTACATCCGGCCCGCGTCCGCGTATCGCTCGCTCAAGAAATACAGATTGGCCAGCGCCACGCGCGCGGCCAGGTGGATCTGACCGATGTCGGCCACGACGTCGCGGCGCCACGCCGACGCCTCGGGGCGCGCGAGCGGGTCGTCGGAGAGGACCGCGTTGAAGGACGCGATGGCCATGCGCGTGTCGTTCTGCGACGCGCGCACCACCGAGATGTTGATCCGCCGCTGGTAGTACTGAGCGCGCCACAGCTTTCGCTCCAATTGATAGCGGGCGACCAAATCGTCCTGGCTCGCGCACGACGACACCAGCGGAAGGAACGCGAGCACGATCCACGCGCCGCGTTTCATCGCATGCCCCCTTCCTCGGGCAGTGCCAGCCCCACGGTCCCCGCGAACAGGACGAAGGCGGTGATCGCTTCGAGCACGATCGAAGCGAGCATGAGTTGAAACACCGCTTCGGGGTGGAAGCGGGCCGCGATGACGTCGGCCTTGGCGATGAGCCCATCGAGCGGCAGGTGCGCCAGCAGCACGGTGGCCACGAGCATCGCGGTCGCGCCGAAGTGGCGAAGCGCGTAGCGCGCGCTCGCTCGGATGGCCGCGAGAGCTCCCCCGCCGCGCAGGCGCAGTGCCACCGGCGCGTACACGAGAAACGCCTGCGCGCCGGCCGTAATGGCTATGACCGCGAAGGTTCCCGCGCGCGCAATCATTCCGCCCGGGAGGTTCGCCGTCAGGGTGGCCAGACCGCGCCCCAAGCCCACGGTGACGCCGACGAAGACCACGCCG
>JAKEHA010000058.1 GCA_022615275.1 Candidatus Latescibacterota bacterium | reverse complement strand
GCCGCTGGCCAAGGACCACCGCTCGGTGCCGGGACTGGTCGAGCGCTTCGAGGGCTACGTGGGGGGCTTCGAGATATGCAACGCGTTCTCCGAGCTCAACGACCCGCTCGAGCAGCGACGCCGCTTCGAGCAACAAATGGAGAACAAGGCGCGCGGCGACGAGGAGGCCCACGTCCTGGACGAGGACTACCTGCGCGCGCTCGAGTACGGGATGCCCCCCGCGGCCGGGTTGGGCGTGGGCATCGATCGGTTGACCATGGTGTTCACCGACAGCCCCTCGATTCGCGATGTGATCCTGTTTCCGCACATGCGTCCCGAGGACGGGCGATGAACTGGGCGCTGTTCATCGCGCGGCGATACCTCCAGACCAAGAAACGCTCCGCGCTCGTCTCGCGCATCACCTCGATCGCGGTGGGCGGCGTCTTCGTGGGCACCATGACGTTGGTCATCGTGCTCTCCGTCATCAACGGTTTCGAGACCGAGCTGCGCCAGCGCATCGTGGGATTCAACACCCATGTGCTGGTGTTTGCGCGCACCCCCGAGGCGTGGGCGAGCGTGGACACCGCGCTCACGCGCATCGAAGCGGAGCGCGACGTCGTCGCCACCGCACCGTTCGTGCGCTCCGAAGCGCTGGCCGCCTACGAAGTGATCCCGGGTCGGCGCACCAAACTGCGCGGGGTGGTCGTCAAGGGCGTCGACCTCGCGCGCGAGAACGCGGTCTCCTCGGTGATCGACAGCATTCGCCCCACCATCGACTCCTTCGACACCAGCGGTTTCGAGGACGAGGTGCCGCGCCTGGGCGCGGTGCTGGGTTTGGACCTCGCGCTCGACTTGGGCATCGGTCTGGGCGAAGAGATCAGTCTCGTCACCGCGCCCGGGACCGTGCGCGGATCCGCGGTCGAACCCGAGACGCACGTGTGCCGCGTGCTCGGCTTCTTCAACAGCGGCATGTACGAATTCGATTCGCGCTTCGTGTACATCGATATCCAGGACGCGGAGCGCATGTTCGACTTCGAGACCGGGCTGCGCGGGGTGAGCGTGATGGTGGACGACATGTACCGCGCGGAGGCCTTCGACGAGCGCCTGCAAGACATCCTCTCGACGCGCGACTACGGGACCAACAACTGGATACAGCTGAACCAGAACCTGTTCAGCTACATGAAGATCGAAAAGATACTCATGTTTCTCATGCTGACGCTCATCATCCTGGTGGCGGCCTTCAATCTGGTCGGCATGTTGACCATGGTCATCATGGAGAAGCGGCGCGAGATCGGGATCCTGCGCTCGATGGGTGCCTCGGGCCGGGGGGTGATGTCGGTGTTCATGCTGGAGGGGACCGCGATCGGGGTCTTCGGGACCCTGGGCGGGCTGGCCACCGGGCTGGTTGCCTGCTTGGTGCTGGATCGCATCCGCATCGATCTTCCCGGCGACGTCTACTTCATCAAGACGCTTCCGGTCCTGGTGCAATGGCCGGACCTCGTGCTGATCGGGCTCTCGTCGGTGGTCATTTGTTTCCTGGCCACGGTCTACCCGAGTTGGGAGGCGAGCCGGCTCGCGCCGGTCGAGGCGATACGTGATCTGTAGCATGCAACAGATTGTAATTAATAATGTTATGGCGTCGACCGTCGGGTTTGTATCACCGCGGTGGGGGGGTTAGATTATGGGAGGTCGAGTCGTCCTGGAAGCGGCGGGGATCGGGCGGGTCTACCGCGGGACCGGAACCAGTATCGAAGTCCTGCGGGGAGTCGATGTTTCCGTCGCGGAAGGGCAAGTGGTTTGCATCACGGGGGCTTCGGGGGTGGGCAAGAGCACCTTGCTCCATATCCTGGGGTCGCTCGACCGCCCCGACAGCGGCAGGGTGACGATCCAGGGACGGGACATCCATGCGCTCGAGGGACGGGCGCTCGACCAGTTGCGGAGCCGGACCATCGGGTTCGTGTTCCAGTTCCATTTTCTGTTACCGGAGTTCACGGCACTCGAGAACGTCATGTTGCCACAACTCATCGCACACAAGACGCATGGCGAGGCGGCCAAGGCGGCCGCTTGGTGGCTGGAGCGCGTGGGCCTGGGCGCGCGTTTGTCGCACCGGCCGGGCGAGCTTTCCGGCGGCGAGCAGCAGCGCGTCGCCATCGCGCGCGCCCTGGTCAACGACGCCGCCGTGGTGTTCGCGGACGAGCCGACCGGCAACCTGGACGACGAGACGGGTGAATCGATCCACACGCTGATGCGCGACCTGGCCACGAGCGAGCGGCGGACCTTCGTGGTGGTCACGCACAAGCGCCGGTTCGGTGCCTTCGCCGATCGGATGCTGGTGCTGGCCGACAAGCACTTGAGCGAGGCGACGTAACGTGCCCATGGTGACGTGTCAAAATTGTAAAATGCGCCCGGCCAAGGTCCACTTCACGGAGATCGTGAACGACAATATGGTCGCCATGAACCTGTGTCTGGAGTGCGCGGAGGAGAAGGGCATCGACGTCAACAAGGCGGGGAGCTACGGGCTCGGCGACTTGGTGGCGGGTCTGATCGACGACACCGTCGATTCCGAAGCCGAGCGCATCTCCAAGGTGCGGTGCCCGTCCTGCGGCTACGAGTATTCGGACTTCAAGAAGATCGGGCGCCTGGGTTGTCCCGATTGCTACGATGCCTTCGAAGCGCAGCTCGTGCAGGTGCTCCGCCACGTGCACGGCAGCACGCAGCACGCGGGCAAGAAGGCGGCCCAGGTGGGCGAACGCGCGGCCCTGCGCGAGCGCATGAACGTGCTCCGCGAAGAGCTGTCGGAAGCGATTCGGACCGAGGACTACGAACGCGCGGCCGCCATACGCGACGAGATTCGCGGGCTGGAAGCGCAAGTGGAGGACGACGCATGAGCGGCTTCGACGCGAACGACATCGTCGGCACGCCCGGCGCGTGGCTCGACGGCAGCGGCGACGAGAACGAGATCGTGCTCTCGAGCCGCGTGCGCATCGCGCGCAACCTGCATGGGCATCGTTTCACCCATAACTGCGACAACGCGGAACTCGACGCCATCTTGAGGAAGTCGCTGGACGCGGCTCGCCGGACACGGGCCTTTGCGCGTAGCCGCTACATCGCGATGGGGGAAATATCGACGCTGGACCGCCAGCTTCTGGCCGAGCGACACCTGGTCAGCCGCGATTTTCTGCACAACTCGGCGTCGCGCGGCGTTCTTTTCACCCCCGACGAGGCGACCAGCCTGATGATCAACGAAGAGGACCACCTGCGCATCCAGGGATTCGCGGCCGGATTCGACCTCGGGGGCGCGTTTCGGCGCGCCAACGACCTCGACGACCAGCTCGCCCCCGACGTCGAGATTGCCTACCACGCGCGCCTGGGCTACCTCACGGCGTGCCCCACTAACTTGGGCACCGGCATGCGGGTATCCGTGCTCGTGCACCTGCCGGGCTTGGTCCACAGCAAGGAGATCCACAAGCTCCTGGAGTCGCTGCGCAAGCTCAACCACTCGATCCGGGGGTTCTTTGGCGAAGGATCGGAAGTCATGGGGAACTTCTTCCAACTGTCGAACAGCGCGGCGCTGGGCACCCCCGAGGATGTGATCGTCAAGAACCTGCGCGAGATGGTGGTCAAGGTCATCCAGTACGAGCGGCGCTCGCGGGAGCTCTTATTTCACAAGGCACAGAGATTGCTCGAGGATAAGGTCTGGCGGGCCTATGGCCTCCTTCGTTATGCTCGTAGTGTAAACACCAAGGAAGCGTTGAGCCTCATCTCGGCGGTGCGGCTGGGCGTGGGGGCGGGGCTGGTACGGGACGTGCCGATACAGACACTCAACCAGCTCGTGGTCTATATCCAGCCGGCGCACCTGCAAAAGCGCCGCGGAACGACGATGGACGCGCAGGAGCGCGACGCGGCGCGCGCCGAGTGCATACGCGAGGCGCTGTCGCGGAGCAACCGCGGGTAGAGGCGTAGACGTAACGAAGACGGAGCAACGATGCAGGATCGCTTTACCGATCGAGTTCGCAAGGTCATCTACTACGCCCGCGACGAAGCGGCGCGGCTCCAGCACGACTACATCGGGACCGAGCACCTGCTGCTCGGCATCGTGCGAGAGGGCGAGGGCATAGCGGCCAAGGTGCTTGCCAAGCTCGAACTCGACTTCGAACAGATCCAGCAAGCCGTCGAGAACATGGTCAAGAGCTCCGGCGGCACCCTCACCATCGGAGAGATACCGTTTACGCCGCGCGCCAAACGCGTGCTCGAGCTCGCCATCGAAGAGGCGCGGCTCTTGGGACACAACTACGTGGGTACCGAGCACCTCCTGCTCGGCTTGATCCGCGAGGGCGAAGGTGTCGCAGCGCAGGTGCTGGCGGAGCTCGGCGTCGATCGCAAGCGCGTGCGCGAAGAGGTCCTCAAGCTCCTCGGCCCGACCACGACCGTCAAGACCCGGAAGTCCAAGAAAGAGAAGAGCGACACGCCCAACCTCGATCAGTTCGGGCGCGACCTGACGCAGATGGCGCGCGAGAGCAAGCTCGACCCCATCATCGGTCGCGAGCAGGAGATCGAGCGCGTGATTCAGGTGCTATCGCGCCGCAAGAAGAACAACCCCGTATTGATCGGCGAGCCCGGTGTCGGCAAGACCGCGATCGCGGAAGGACTGGCCCAGCGCATCGTCGACAACAAGGTCCCGGAGATCTTGAAGGACCGCCGCATCTGCACGCTCGACCTGGCGTCGGTGGTGGCGGGGACCAAGTACCGCGGACAATTCGAAGAACGCCTGAAGTCGATCATCAACGAGATCCGCCAGGCCGAAGACGTCATCATCTTCATCGACGAGATCCACACCATCGTGGGTGCGGGCGGCGCGGAAGGCGCCATCGACGCCTCCAACATGCTCAAGCCCGCCCTCGCGCGCGGCGAGTTGCAGTGCATCGGGGCCACCACGCTCGACGAGTACCGCAAATACATCGAGAAGGACGGCGCGCTCGAGCGACGTTTCCAGCCCATCATGGTCAACCCGCCCACACCCGAGGAGACCATCCAGATCATCTTCGGGCTGCGCGACAAGTACGAGGCGCACCACCGCGTCAAGATCGCCGACGAGTCGGTGCGCGCAGCCGTGTTTCTCTCGGAGCGCTACATTCACGATCGCTTCCTGCCCGACAAGGCCATCGACGTGATCGACGAAGCCGGATCGCGTGCGCGCTTGTCGGTGGTGACGGCACCCAGCGAGCTGACCGACCTCGAGCGCGAGATCGAAGACGTCGCGCGCGAGAAGGAATCGGCCATTCAAGCCCAGGAGTTCGAGAAAGCCGCGCGCTATCGCGACCGCGAGAAGGAGCTGCGGCGCAAGCTGGACGACATTCGGAAGAACTGGACCGAGACCAAGCAGGCACAAGAGACCGTGGTCACGGCCAAGGACATTTCCAAGGTGGTCGCGGCCATGACCGGCATCCCGGTCAGCGAGGTCGAGAAGGAAGAGACCGAAAAGCTCCTCCACCTCGAAGACGCGCTGCGCCGCCGCGTCATCGGCCAGGAGGAAGCGGTCAGGGCGGTCGCGCGCGCCGTGCGCCGCAACCGCGCCGGGTTGCGCGACCCCAAGCGTCCGATCGGCAGCTTCATCTTCCTCGGACCCACGGGCGTGGGCAAGACCGAGTTGGCCAAGTCGCTGGCCGAAGTACTGTTCGAATCCGACGAGGCGCTCATTCGCATCGACATGTCGGAGTACATGGAGAAGTTCGCGGTCTCGCGCCTCATAGGGGCGCCGCCGGGATACGTCGGCTACGACGACGGCGGCCAACTGACCGAGAAGGTGCGCCGCAAGCCGTACTCCGTGGTGCTGCTCGACGGAATTGTTGAACGGCGGCTGGCCGGATTGCGGCGCAGCCCCACTGGTGCTGTAAAAACCTAGCACACCCACTAACAGGGC
>JAKEHA010000319.1 GCA_022615275.1 Candidatus Latescibacterota bacterium | reverse complement strand
TTCAATGCCAGCAGATAGGCGAACGGAATCTCGAACAGCCAGAAGCAGAAGAAGTTGATCTTGGTGGGCGTGATGGTGTCGCCGGCGCCGTTGAAGGCCTGGATCATCACCAGCTCCCACGCGTAGAACAAATAGCCGTACGAGACGATGCGCAGGCATTGCGCGCCGGCCGCCACCACCGCGCCCTCTTGCGTGAAGATGCGGACCAGCATCTCGTTGCCGAAGATGTAGACCACCGACACGATCAGCATGAAGGCCATCGTCGCCAGACCGGTGATCCACACCGAGCGCGCGGCGCGATCGGGCTGCCTGGCACCCAGGTTCTGTCCCACCAACGTGGCCGCGGCGTTCGAAAGCCCCCACGCCGGCAGGAATGTGAAGATGATGATGCGCACCGCGATGGTGTAGCCCGCGAGCGCTTCGGCTCCGAAGGTCGACATGATGCGCACGAGCCCGATCCAGCTCGAGGTCGCGATGGCGAACTGGCCGATGCCGCCGAGCGACACCTTGACCAGGCGCCACATGACTTCGGCGTGGACGTGCAGCTGCGACGCCAGCACCTTGATGTGTTCGCCGCCGCGTAACAGGACGAAGATCTGCATCGCCACGCCGACGCCGCGCCCGATGTTGGTCGCGATGGCGGCCCCCTCGATGCCCATCTCGGGCAAAGGTCCCCAACCGCGAATGAGTGCGGGGTCGAGCACGATGTTGATCGTGTTCGCCACCCACAACACGCGCATGGCGATGGCGGCATCGCCCGCGCCTCTAAAAATCGCGTTGATCACGAAGATCAACATGATGACGACGTTGCCGCCCAGCATCCACTGGGTGTACCTGTAGCCCTCCTCCAGGGCCCAGGCGTCGCCGCCCATGAGCGCGAGCAGATCCTTCGCGTAGAAGATGCCGAGGATGGAGACCGGGATCGACGCGATCACGCCCACGATGATCGCTTGCACCGCGGTGTCGGCCGCTTCGCGCAGGTGCTTCTCGCCGATGCGGCGCGCCACCATCGCGGTCGTACCCATGGCGAGCCCGATCGCGACCGCGTAGATCAGGGTGAGGATCGACTCGGTCAGCCCCACGGTCGCGACCGCGGATGCGCCCAGGGACGAGACGAAGTACACGTCGACCACGGCGAAGACGGACTCCATCGCCATCTCGAGCATCATGGGCACCGACAGGAGGAGGATCGCGCGGGAAATGCTCCCCTGCGTGTAGTCCTGCTCGGTGCCGCGGATGGCATCGGATAGGTCGCGCAACAATTGGCGAATTTGGGGCATAGAAGTGCCGAGGCTAGCAGAGGGGGAGGGGCGATTTCCAGGCTGTCGTCGGGGCCGCGGTTTCGATTATAATTGGGGTCGCGGCCGCGCCCGACCCGCCCCGTCGCGGGCTAGAAAGAACACCATGCATCGCAGAAGTATCCTCGGCGCGTTGATCCTCGGCGTGGTACTCACGGGCCCAACCGGCGCCCCCTCGGCCCCACCGGTAACAGAAGACGAAGGCGCCGCGCTGTGCGCCGAGTCCAAAGTCGCGCTCTCGCTCCGCCCCGCGCGCGAGCCCTTCTCCGCGGCCAGCACCAACATCGACGTCGGATACTATCACCTGTCGCTCACGATCGATTTTTCGAACGACTCGATCCTCGGTGTCATTCGGATCGAAGGCAAGGTCGTCGGGTCGCCCCTCTCGGTGTTGACCCTCGATCTCAAGAACAACATGATGGTGAGCGCGGTTTCACTGGCGGGTGGCGGCGCGCTCACGTTCGTGCACTCCGGTGATGCGCTCGACATCACCATGCCGGCATCGGTTCCCGTGAACGACCCGTTTGCGATCGACGTCACCTACTCGGGCACGCCGATCCAGACCGGCTTCGGCAGCTTCGTATTCGGGACGCGCTCGGGCGATCGCTACGCGTGGAGTCTGTCGGAGCCGTACGGCGCCCGCGATTGGTGGCCGTGCAAGGACCACCCCTCCGACAAGGCCGACTCGGTGCGCGTCACCGTGACGGTGCCGTCGCAATATCGCGTGGGATCGCAGGGCGTGCTGGTGAGCGAAACCGTAGTCGGACCCGACACGATCTATGACTGGAAGTCGAATTACCCCATTTCGAACTATCTCGTTTCGGTCGCGGTCGGCGAGTACGTGCGTCACCCCGGCGGCTACAACCGCTCGGCACCGTTGACGGGTCTCTACGGGCCGCTGGCGATGCCGCTCGAGCACCTGGTCTACGACGACGGCTCGACCGCGCTGCCCTTCGGTTGGTCCAACGTCACCGACGTGCTCGACGTGTTCGAGGGCTGGTTCGGTCCCTATCCCTTCGCGAACGAGAAATACGGACACTCCGAGACCACGTTCGGCGGGGGCATGGAGCACCAGACGATGACGTCGCTGGGCGGCACCTCGGTCGGGCTGGTGGCGCACGAGTTGGGACACCAATGGTACGGCGACATGATCTCGCCCAAGTCGTGGAGGCACCTATGGCTCAACGAGGGCTTCGCGACCTACTCGGAGATTCTGTACTACGAGGCGCGCCAGAGTACGTATCCCGGCCAGTTTCAGGGGCTGCTGACCTCGCGCTACAACTCCGCGTTGGACGCGGTCGGGACGCTCGTGCTCGAAGACACCTCGACCGTGTCCAACATGTTCAACTTCTCGCGCGTCTATGCGAAAGGTTCGGTCGTGCTGCACATGCTGCGCAACGTGATCGGCGACGTCGCCTTCGAGAGCACGATGAAGGCGTACGCGACCGACCCGGCCGTGCAGTACGGTGTCGCCACCACCGCCGACTTCCACCGCGTCGCGGAGCAGCAATCCGGCATGGACCTCGACGCGTTCTTCTATCAATGGGTGACCGACGGTTTCGGGTACCCGTTCTATCGCTCGTTCAGCTTCTGGCAGCCGGCGCCGGGCGGCGGGTGCGACGTGTGGACCACGGTCGAACAGTGGCAGACCATGCCGTATTCGAACATCGACGTGTTCGAGATGCCGTTGGACATCGCGGTGACCACCCCGTCCGGCGAGGAGCGCTTCCGCTTTCTCAATGACCAGCGCCACCAGGTGTTCGCCTACCACGTGACGGAGCACCCGCTGTCGGTTGCGATCGACCCCGATTACTGGATTCTGCGCCCGTTCGAGATCTTCTCCAGCATCGACGAGACACCGTCGCTCTTGACCATCGTCTCGCTCGCACCGAATCCGTCCAACGACCGCCTGCGCGTCGATTTCGCGCTGAGCCGCGAGAGCCGCGTGGACATCGAGGCCTTCGACGTGGCGGGGCGGCGCGTGCTGGCGCGCCCCGGAGTGGCGGCGAACGCGGGTCCGCAGACGGAGACCATCGACGTCCGCCCGTTGGCGGCGGGCGTGTATTTCCTGCGCTTGAAATCGGTCGAAGGAGTGGCGACGCGAAAATTCGTGGTGGTGAGGTGAGCCGGGGCGGGACTTGACGCCGCGCCCCAGCTCACGTCGTCAGTCCGCGAGTACTTCCTGCTTCTTCTTCAGGCGCAGCAGCACGCCCAGTTTCCCGAGCATGCGCGCCACCCAACTGGTCGAATCCTCGGTGAGCGTGGTCGCCGTAGGCAGCAGAATCAGGGTCAGGAAGGTAGACAACGACAGCCCGCCCATGATGACGAGCGCCATCGAGTAGTAGTACACCCCGCCCAGCGACGGTTTCTGCACCACCATCGGCACCAGCGACACCAGCGTCGTCAACGCCGTCATCATGACGGGGCGCAGGCGCTCGCGGCACCCGCGCAACATGGCATCGTGGCGCGGCATGCCGTCGTTGCGGTAGTGGTTCACGTGCGCCAGCATTACGATGCCGTTGTTGACCACGGTGCCGATCAGGAGCAATAGCCCCACCGCGGCCGGCTGGTCGAAGTCGGTGCCGGTCAGATACAGGGTCCAGAACGCGCCCGCCAGTGCGAACGGCAGCGAGATCAAGAGCGTCCACGCCTGCCGCGCCGACTCGAACAGCGACGCCATCACGGCGAAGATCAAGAGCAGCGCGAGGTACAAGTTGGTCAGGAACTCCTGCGCGTTCTCCTTGCGGCGCTCCTCCCAGCGGCCGAACGTCCACGAGTACCCGTACGGGAACTCGATTCCGTTCATGGCCGCGGTGACGAGCGGGATGTAGTCCTCGCGCGTTCCCTCTTCGAAACGCGCACCCACCCACACGCTCGTCAAACGATTGTCGCGGTTGATCCACTGCTCGCCCGGCTTCTCGTCGAAGGTGGCGAGCGACGCGAGCGGGATCTTCTCGCCTTCTTCGGTCCAGATGGGGAGATTGCGCAACTGCGCGACGGTCTCGGTTTCCTTCTCGTCCAGGGTCACGCGCATCTCGCGCTCGCCGTCGGGCGTACGGAAGCGCTGCAAACGCTGGCCGCGGAACGTGAGCCCGACTACTTCGGCCGGCTGCATGGACGAAACACCCATGCGCGAGGCCAATTCGCGGTCCAGGTTGACATGAATCTCCTGCTGGCGTTCTTCGCTCCCCGAGAAGGGGTCGACGAGTCCGGGGATCCCTTCGATGCGGGCGCGCGCGTCGTCGGCTAGATTCGCGAGCACTTCCGAGTCCTCGCCCACGAGCTGCAGCGCGACGCGCTTGCCGCGGTCTTGACGCCAGAACTGGCCGCTCTCCTGGACCTCGACCTTGACGCCGGCGATTTCGGGAAGCAGCGTACGCAGCTTCTTGCGCACCGTGGCGATGTTCTCCTCGTTGGCCTCGCCTTCTTTCAAATAGATGCGCGTCATCGACCAGTCGTCGCTCCAGAAACTGTAGATCGAGCGCGCCATCAGCTCTTCGCGGTGGGGCTCGAGCAGGGCTTCGACCTGATTGACCAGCTCTTCCTTGCGTTCCAGGCTGATGCTCTCGCTCGGGTTGTAGTTGACCTGGACGAACAGCTCGCTCTCGCTGGTGTCGAAGTTCTTCTCAACCTGGTTGAACGGGAAATACGCGGAGGCCAGCACCGATACCATCACCACGGGCGCCAGCCAGCGGTGCTTGAGATTGAAAACGAGCATGCGCTCGTAGATTCGCTCGGCCTTGATCATCGACCTTGCCCTGGGCTTGGGCTTGGACCGGATGAACCACGAGGTCGCCATGGGAATGAGCGTCTGACTGATGAACAGCGAGGCCAGGATGACCAGACACACGGCGATGCCCAGCTCTTTCAGGTACACGTTCATCTCGCTCGGCTTGTTGAAAATGAGCGGCAGGAACACGATGACCGACGTCAGTGTTCCGGTGATCACGGCGATGGAGACTTCGGCCGCCCCCTTCGAGGTGGCCGTCTTGGGATCCTCGCCCTGCTCCTGGTGGCGGAAGATGTTCTCCATCACCACCACCGCGTTGTCGACCAGCATGCCGATCGCCACGATGAGACCCAAGAGCACCAGCGTGTTCATCGAGCCGCCGCGCGCCCATACGAATCCGCACGCCACCACGAGCGAAAACGGAATGCAGGCCACCGAAACCAGCGTGGTCGACACGCGGCGCAGGAAGAAGAACAGCACCCCGGCCGCGAGAATGGCTCCGAAGATCCCGGTGAACATGAGGTCGCGCAGCGTCTTCTTGATCTCGTCGCCCTGGCTGAACCAGGTCAGAAAGTTGACGCCTTCCAGCTCGGGGTCGGTGTTCATCTCCGCGATGCGCGCTTGCACCGCGTCGCACACTTCGACCGTGTTGGCTTTCGACTCCTGCGCGATGGTCACGCCGATGGCGAAGTCGCCGTCGAGGTGGCGGCCGTAAATCAAGGGGGGTTCTTCGTAGCGGACCTCGGCGATGTCGCGCAGCCGCAGTCCAGTCTGGTTGATGGGGAAGTTCTGGATCTCCGCGAGGTCGTCGAAGGTCCCCACCATGCGCAGCGACCAGCGCGCGTCGCCCTCGGTCACCTTCCCCAGCGACTGGTCGAAGTTGCTGGTGCGCAACTTCCCGATCACGTCGCGCACGTCGACGCCGTGGGCCTCGACCTTCGCGATATCGAGGTTGATACGCACCTCGCGCGGATTGACACCATCCAGGCGCACGCTGGCGACACCGGGAATACGCTCCAGCGGCTTGACGATGCGGCGTTCGAGCAGGTCGTAGCTCTCGGAGAGGTCCTTCTTGGAGGAGAGCCGTCCTTCTATGATCGGCATGTCGGACTCGCGCGCGTCCCAGTTGTTCGACACCATGATGTCGCCGACGTCGTCGGGCAGGTCGCGGCGCACGCGGTCGATCTTCTCCCACACCTCGGTGCGCGCGACCTTCATGTTCTGCGACCAGTCGAACTCGAGTCCGATGACGCCGCCGCCGTCGTCGATGTGCGACCACATGTTCTTCATGCCGCTCACCGAGCCCACCGCTTCCTCGACCGGTCGCACCACCAGGCGCTCGATCTGCGCCGGCGAGGCGTTGTCGTACGGCAGCCGCACGAACAGCATGGGGTTCTCGAAGTCGGGCATGAACGCGAGCGGCAGACGGAACACCGCGACGGCCCCGAGCACGACCAGGCTGACGAGCACCATGAGCATCGTCACGTGACGCTTGATGGCAATTTCCGGGAGAGTCATTGTCACACCTGCCTATTTTGCGGCCGCAGGCGCGACGGGCGCTTCCACCGTCACGCGCGAAGGAACCCACACATAGATCGCGGGAATCACGATCAGCGTGAGCAACGTGGATACCGACAAGCCGAACAGCACCGTGATGGCGAGCGGGGCGCGTAACTCCGCACCCTCGCCCCACGCGATCGCCATCGGCAAGAGACCCAGCACCGACGTCAGCGTGGTCATGAGAATCGGGCGCAGGCGAATGTGCCCGGCCCGCACCACCGCTTCGATCTTGTCGAAGCCCGCCCGTCGCAGGCGATTGATCGCGTCGATCAGGACAATTGCGTTGTTGACCACCACTCCGACCAGCAGAATCACGCCGATCAGCACCATCACCGAGATATCGGTGCCGGTGACGAAGAGCCCGACTACTACGCCGATCACCGCCATCGGCACCGAAAACAACACGATGAAGGGATGAATGAACGACTCGAAGGTCGCCGCCATCACGATGTACACGAGGAAGATGGCGAGGATCATCGCGAAGCGGAGGCTCTGGAACGATACCGCCATTTCGGCGTTCTGCCCGCCCAGCTCGGCCGTGATCCCGGATGGCGGCGGGTTGTGCGCGAGCGAGGCGCGGATGTCGTCGACGACCGAGCCCAGGCTGCGCCCCTTCAGGTTCGCGCTGACGACGGCCGCGCGCTGCTGCTGCAGGCGGTGGATCTCGGCCGGGCCTTCGTCCATGCGCACGTCGGCGATCGACACCAAACGAATCGGAGTCCCGCTCGGTCCCGGCAGCACGAGGTTGCGCACGTCCTGGACCGACGCGCGATCGGACTCCTGGTTGCGCACGCGCACGTCGATCTGACGGTCCGATTCCTTGAAGCGGGTCGGGACCACGCCCTGCACGCGGTTCTGCAACGTCGACGACATCGTGCCCAGATCCAGATTGAGCGCGGCCAGGCGGTCGCGGTCGAACACGACGTGCAGCTCGGGGTTGCCGGCTTCGAGCGACGAGCGCACGTCGACCAGCCCCGGCACCGCGGACAGCTCCTGCGACAGATCGAGCGAGTAATCGCGCAGCTCTTCCAAGTCCTCGCCGTAGAGCACGACCTCGACCGGCGTCTTGACACTGAAATAGGAGGGCCGGCCGAACTTCGCGGTGACGTCGGGAATCGCGGAGAAACTCTGACGCAGCGTTTCGACGGCCGCCGCTTCGACGCGGTCATCGGATTTGTTCTTCAAGGCGACGTTTATTTGCCCGAAGTGCTCGCCCACGGTGTTGAGCGAGACGCCGCCGGCGACCAGCCGGCTTCCCACGCGCGAGTAGCTCTGCTCGACGCGCGGGTCGGCGGCCGCGGCCGCCTCCAGCTCGGTCATTACGCGGTCGGTCGCGGCCAGCGACGACCCCTGCGGCAGGCTCACCTCGAAGAAGAACTCGCCCTCGGTGAGCGGCGGAATCAGTTCGCGGCCGAGCATCGGCACCACCGCGAGTGCCGCGGCGAAGAGGCCCAGCGCCACCGCCACCGTCGTCTTCTTGCGCGCGATCGCGCGCCGCACGAAGCGGTCGTACACGCGGGAAAAGCGACCCAGCGAGAGCGCCCCCAGGGCGTCCCCATCCTCCATCTTGTCGGTGCTGACGCCGGCGACGTCGATCTTGCGCACGCGCGCGCCCAGTGCGGCCAGCATCGGGATGGCGGTCAGCGCCACCGCGAGCGCGGCGAACTGCCCCACGCTGACCGTGACCGCCTGGTCGCGAAACAACTGGCCCGCGATGCCTTCGACGAACACGATGGGAAGGAACACGGCCACGCTGGTCAGAGTGGACGCGGTGACCGCGGCCGCGACCTCGTCGGTGCCCTCGACCGCGGCGCGTGCCAGCGGGACGCCCTGCTTGCGCTTGCGATAAATCGACTCCAGCACCACGATCGAGTTGTCGACCAGCATGCCGATGCCGAGTGTCAGACCGCCCAGCGACATGACGTTGAGCGAGATGTC
>JAKEHA010000318.1 GCA_022615275.1 Candidatus Latescibacterota bacterium | reverse complement strand
TCGATCACGCGCCGCGCCGAGTCCGTTTTCAAGAGGGCCTGGGTCTCTTCGTCGTAGGTGACGTTGGGCTCGAAGATGCTGGCGCGATGCGCGAAGTCCGCCAGCGTGTCGATGCTGTCCTGCAGGATCGACACGATCTCGCGGCGCGTCTTCTCGTCGTAGCGCTGCTTCAAGAACTCGGGCATGTACGGCTCCACCAGTGCCAGCAGCGTGTCGAGGTCGAGCTTGCGGATGTACTGTCCGTTCATCCACTGGAGCTTCTTCTTGTCGAATACGGCCGCGGCCTTGCCGATGCGCTCGATGCTGAATCTCTTCACCATCTCGTCGCGCGGCATGATCTCCTTGCTTTGCGGGTGCGACCACCCGAGCAGCAACAGATAGTTGGTCGCGGCGTGGGGGAGGTATCCGCTCGCGCGCAGATCGCCCACCGAAGAGGCACCATGGCGCTTCGAGAGCTTGGAGCGATCCTCGGCGAGGATCAAGGGGACGTGCGCGAACACCGGATGCGTCGCGCCCAGGGCGTCGTAGATCATGATTTGCCGGAGCGTGTTGGGCAGGTGCTCCTCGCCGCGGATCACGTGCGAGATCTTCATCAAGTGATCGTCGACCGCGGCTGCGAAGTTGTAGGTGGGAAGCCCATTCGAACGCAGGATCACCCAGTCGCCCACCATGTCGTGGGAGAGCTCCATGTCGCCGCGCACCGCGTCGTGGAAGCGCACGATGCCTTCGCCCACGCGAAAGCGAATCGCCTCCGGCAACCCGGCCGCGCGCTTGGCCGCCACTTGCTCGGGTGTCAGATTGCGGCAGGTCCCGTCGTACTGCGGGGGCAGCGACGCCGCGGCCGCTTCCTCGCGCTTCAACTCGAGTTCCGCTTCCGTGCAGAAGCACGGGTACGCGCGCTCTTGCGCGACCAGCTTGTCGGCGACTTCGCGATAGATCGCCATGCGCTCCGATTGCCGGTAGGGAGCCACCGGGCCGCCCACGTCGGGGCCTTCGTCCCAGTCGAGACCGAGCCAGCGCAAATCCTCGAGCAGCGAAATCTCGCTCTCGCGCGTGCTCCGCTCCGCGTCGGTGTCCTCGATGCGCAGGATGAAGGTGCCGCCGTGGTGACGCGCGAAGAGGTGGTTGAAGATCGCGGTGCGCGCGCCGCCGACGTGCAGATAGCCGGTCGGGCTGGGCGCGAAGCGAACCCTCACGTCGCGGAGCTTCGCCATTCTAGAGCACGTCCTCGCGCCACTCGCTCAACTTGGGGGCGGCACCGCGCTCGAGGGTCGCGATCGCTTCGCACGCGATGGCTTCGCCGCGGCCGATGGCTCCCTTGCCTTCGAAGGTGGTCGCCTTGACGCTGACGCAGTTGGGCGCGACGTCGAGGTAGCCCGCGATGGCGGCGACCATGTCGCGCTTGCGATCGCCCAGCTTCACGATGTCGGATAGCACGGTGCAATCCACGTTGATAATCTCGTAGCCCAGCTCGCGCACCATCCCCGCCACCTTGATCAAGAACTCCTTGCTCTCGGCGTCCTTCCACTCGGCCTCGGTGTTGGGAAAGTGCTCGCCGATGTCGCCGAGCGCGGCCGCACCCAGGATCGCGTCGCAAATCGCGTGCGCAACCACGTCCGCGTCCGAGTGGCCCGCGAGACCGACCTTGGCGTCTTCGAAGTGGATGCACCCCAGCATCAACGGCCGCCCCGCGGCGACCGCGTGCACGTCGTATCCGATTCCCGTCCGTGTCATGTTCGTACTCCGTTCGTTCGGCTCCCCAGAATGGCTTCGGCGATCGCGACGTCGTCGCGAAACGTCACCTTGATATTGGTCCGCTCGCCGGGAACGGTGCGTACCGTCTCGCCCAGCGCCAGCACGAGCGAACCATCGTCGCTCGAATGAAATCCCCGCGCCTTGGCCTCGCGATGCGCGCGCACAATCAATTCTTGCCGAAACGCCTGCGGCGTTTGCACACCCGCCACGTGCACGCGATCGATGACGGCGTCGACGCGGCCTTCGTAATCGCGCACCAGCGTGTCGGTCGCGGCCACCGCGGGGACGACCGCGTCGTGTGATTGCAGCGCATCGAGCACGCGCTCCACCAGCTGCGAGGTCACGCACGGCCGCGCGGCGTCGTGGATCAGCACGTGGGTGACGTCGTCCGGTACCGCGCGCAGCGCGTTGAACACCGACTCCTGCCGCGTGGCACCCCCTTCGACGAACGCGAGCAGTTTGCGCGTCGCCTCGGGCAGGAGCGCCGCACGCGCGTGGGACTCCATGCCCGCGGGCAGTACCACGATCACGTGCGCAACGCGCGACGCGCGCGCCAATGCTTCCGCGGACCACGCGATCATCGCGCGTCCCGAAAGCGGTGTGAGCTGCTTGGCCGCCGCGCGCGCGCCTGTTTCCGCGGCGAAGCGCTCGCCGCTTCCCCCCGCCATGATCAGTGCCGCCGCCTTCATCGCGCTAGAACAAGCTGAACTTGACGTAGCGGCTCGGATTCCTCTGGATGTCCGCCACCAGCGAGTCCAACTGCGTCACCGTCGACTCCAGCCGCGTGATGAAGGTGTCGTCGTTCAAGAGCCGGCCCGCGGAGCCTTCGCCCGCGCGCAGCTTGGCGGTGATCTCGCGCAGGTCTTTCGACACCACGGCGAGGTTGTCGGCGGTCTCTTCCGCCTTTCCGCCCGCGCGCCCGATGGCCGCGAGCGACGAATCGATGCCGGCGTAGCGCGTCGCGATCAGGCTGTCGAGGAGCGTGGCCGAGTGCTCGAACTTGATCAGCGCGCGGTCGAGGCGGTCCCTGTTTCGCTCCGTCATGGTGCGTACGTTCTTGCTCGCGACCGCGAAGTCGTCGACACCTTCCTGCAGGCGGCCATCGCCGGAGAGCGAGATCGCGATATCGCGCAGATGGCGCGAAGTCGTCTCCACTTCGTCCAGGATCTCGCCCGCCGAGCCCATCACTTCGCTCAAACCCATCAGGTAGTCGCCGTCTAAAGTATCGCCGGGCGCGATCGCCACCGACGAATCGCCTTGCACGATGGCCACGAAGCGCTCGCCCATGATGCCGATGCTCTTTAGAGCGATGCGCGAGTCGAGCGGGATGACCACGCCTTCGCGCACCGCCATCCGGACCACCACGCCGCGCGGGAGCAGATCGACCGCGTCCACGCGCCCCCGTTCCACGCCGTTGACGTGAATCGGATCGCCGCTCACCAGCCCGCCCACTTCGTTGAAGCGCACGAAGAACGCATAGCGCTTCTCCGCGAGTTGGAACTTCTGGAACCACATGGTGCCGACCACCGCGACGATCGCGGCTGCGATGACCACCGCCCCCACGCGAATCTCGAGCCCGCGCGGCGTCATTCCCCGCTCCCGACCACGATGGGACCTTCCGCGCGCCCTTCGATGAACTGACGGACGATGGCGTTGGTCGTTTTCTTCACCTGATCCGGCGATCCTTCGAAGAGCACCTTGCCGTCGTGCAGCATGACGATCCGATCCGCCACCTTGTACGCGCTCGCGAGGTCGTGCGTCACCACGATCGAGGTGATGTGGAGCTCGTTCGAGAGTTTCACGATGAGGTTGTTGATGACGTCCGCATTGATGGGGTCCAGGCCCGTGGTGGGCTCGTCGTAGAGGACGCACTTGGGCTCCATCGCGATTGCGCGCGCGAAGCCCACGCGCTTCTTCATGCCGCCCGAGAGCTCGGCCGGGTGCTTGTCGCCCACACCGTCCAAGCCCACCATACGCAGCTTCTCTTCCGCGATGCGATTCACTTCCTCGTCGGAAAGTTCCGTGTGCTCGCGCAGCGCCAAGCCCACGTTCTCTTCCACCGTGTACGAATCGAACAGCGCCGCGCCCTGGAAGACCATACCAAAGCCCATCCGAAGCTCGAAGAGTTTCTTGCGATTGAGCGTGGTGATGTCGATCTCGTCGATGAGGATGGCACCCTTGTCGGGGTAGATGAGCCCCACGATGTGCTTCAAGAGCACACTCTTGCCCGACCCGCTCTGTCCGATGATGACGACCGTCTCGCCGGGCCGGATCACCAGATTCACCCCGCGCAGCACACTCTTGCGGCCGAAGCTCTTCCACACGTCGCGGCACTCGATGGTGACCATCGGCGGCATTCTAGCACACGAAGAAGCCCCGGCCGGCATTGCGCCGGCCGGGGCTTTGTAGAACAATGCGACGGGACCTATGGGGCTTTACTTCAGCATCGTCATTTTTTTCGTGTCCGTGAACGAGCCTGCGACCAGTTTGTAGAAATAGACGCCGCTCGCGACTCGCTGGGCACTGTTGCTCGTCCCATCCCAGACGATTCTATGAATCCCTCGTTCCTTGCGCCCGTTGTGCAATGTCTTCACCAGCGCACCGCGAACATCATAGATCGACAGACTGGCATCGGCGGCTTGCGCCAACGAGAACGAAATCGTCGTCGTCGGATTGAATGGGTTGGGATAGTTCTGGGCCAACTCGTTCCTGTAGGCGACCGACGTCACCGAACGACGCACCGCCAAGGAGTTCAGCGCCAGTGTACTGCGCTGGTCCGTACTCGAAAGGAGGTCTGCAGTCACAAGAGCGAGGTCTTCGTCCGTGAGCGTCAACTGCTGATCCGATACCACCCGAAACTCTGCAGTTCCAAGCGTGACGTCACCACCGGCCGCATCCTCGTCCAGCACGCCGATAAAGACCTCTCTGTGCCCGTCCCGCATAGCTTCCGTGCTAATCGTCTCACCGTCGTAACCGAACGATTCAACCCAGCCCGTGAACTCGAGTTTGGGGTTCTCGTTGCGAAGCACGAACATCGCGGCTTTGAATGACGGAACTCCCTCGAGACTCACGGTCGCCCGCAATACGTGCTCGCCAAGTAAGGGGTGGTCTTCGTCGAATTCGAGAACAACCGTCCCCGACACAACGCTACTCTCAACCTCCGGTGCGCTGCCACCGCCCGGCGCGGCGTGTTCCCAATGTGCGCCAAACGCCGCGAAATCGCCGGTGTCAACCGCGCCAATGGTCGGTACGTAATCGACGCAGGCGTTGTAGGGCTTCGGGGGCGACGTATGGCTAGCACCAAAAATGCTAAAGTCGAACAAGTCGACCCTCGCGTGACT
>JAKEHA010000057.1 GCA_022615275.1 Candidatus Latescibacterota bacterium | reverse complement strand
GAGCACCCCAGACCCTTCACATGGACCAAAACGGCCGATGAGATCATCGAAACGGTCGGGCGGTTTTGCATGGAAACTTCCAACTCATGACACTAGAGCCCGGTCACTCGCGCAACCGCCTCTCCCGCCGACTTGACGGTCCCATCAGTCGCTCTGCCTCCAGACGGTTGTGATACGCGCACAGTAGGCGCAAGTTATCCGCCGTACTCGCGCCCCCGCGGGCGAACGGGGTGACGTGATCTATCTGTAACGCTTGCCGAGATGTACATCGCCGTCCGTTCGAACCGACAAACGCGCATCGACCGTCATCCCGTGTGAACACATCGTCTCTGGTAGATGCCGGAACGTGACGCGATTTGTCATCCGTCGATCCCTTCGGCACCGTCTTGGTCTCGACGCACGCTTGACGCCGATGACGGCGCTCACGCGGGTCGTTCTTTGCGATGAACGCGTCCAGGGCGAATTCGAACACATGCTCGAGCGACGCGTTCGCCGGCAGCCGATGCCACGCCAGCGACTTCACGCGCTCCACCTTCTCGCGAAACCTCTCGCTGGCCGTGAATTGAAATTGAACGCGCCTCTCAACGGCCGACACGCGATCGATTGGGTGAGAATTACCTTCGCGGCGAAAGTAAGCACTCTTTTCACAAGCGTCGCTGGACTCCCGCGTGAGCGGCGACGCACCGACAGCAATACTCGACAGGTCCGAGCACGCGACTGCAAGAAACACCGCCGCCGCGGCGTCATTGCTGGACGCGGCATGCGTCGGCACGCTCGGTGTCGTGTCCACCGTAAGCGCTTCGATGCCGGTGGAACGCCGGACCACGACCGAACGGACGATGTCGCGAGCCTTCGCGCACGGCTCATACTCCGCGGCGATCGCGTCGACGTCCCGCCGCGACCGGCCCTGAATACGGCCCAGCAACGTGTCCTTGTTCGCCACCGTGAGAATGCGCGATACGCGAGCGATCGTGCTGGGGTTGACCCGATTCGCTTCAAGGAGCCCGTACACCTCGGGAAACCGCGCGATGCAGCGCGCGGTACGGATGCGCCGGTATGCGGCGGGCTCAGAGTATCCCAGCCCGGACGTGCAGTAGTCGAACATCGACGAATAGCCCTCTTTGAGATGCAGCTTGCGCCGCTCGATCTCATTCAGATGCAGCAACAGCGATAGCGTCGCCCTGCGCTCGCGCGCGGCGAGATCCTGGACACGAACGAGAAGAACGGAGTCGGAAAGAGTACGAAGCGAAACGGACACGGCGCGACCTCCTTCGGGTGTGAATACACCAGCGCGGGAGGAAGCGCTGTTATTATCAGTATAGTAACGTTGAGAAGTTAGTCAACACACGAACTGAAAACAATACCAAGCGTGCGGCGATTGCAGCACGCGCGAGGACATTTCGTAGCAACGCGACACGTGCGGCAACGCGACTCACGCAGCAAACGCGATACATGCAACAAAGACGCGCGACGCACAAATACGCACAACGCAGGCATCGTAAGCGCGCGACGGCCGTCGCGCGTAAGCACAACAAGAGAACTACTCGGCCACCGGTTCGTTCGCCAACGGTCCCCGCGCGCCCCAGATCAAGAGCCGGAACATGATGGGGACTTCGCCGAAGTAGAGCGGCATGGCGACCTTCTCGATAAGCGGCGCCACCTGTGGGACCGTCAGCACGGCGAACGCGTTGACGAGGTACGTGGCGCAGGCGATCATCATGAGGTAGCCGAGGAGGCGGGAATAAAGCCGCATCGAATCACGAGCAGCCCGAACGGGAATAACCACAGGCCCCAGAAGATCGACGCGATGTCGAGCCCGAGGCCGTGCAGGCGAATGAACAGATACGCCAGCGCGTCGAGTTGGGCTTGGTCGAATACGGACAGGAAATCGACGCCGCTCAACACCACCAACGCGGCGACGTTGTTCAGCACGTTGAGCATGGTGATGGGCACGGAGACGAGCGAGCCGAAGATCAATAGCTGCAGCGCGAGCGTCTTGTTCACACCCTTGAACAAGCGGTACAGCGCGAGAGCGACGAAGATCCCAACGACCTGGGGGATCAATTCGCCGGCAATACCCAGTCGGAAGAGCGACTCGGACGCGCGGATGCGATCGGCGGTCGCGGTGGCGTCGCCCGACACGATGAGCTTGCCGGGGACATACATGAGTCCGATGGGCGCGGTGACACCGAGGATCATATACAGAAGCCCGCGAAGCGTGCTTGTTGTTTGATCGTTCGCATGCCCTAATCCTCCAGCGTGAAGCCGACCGTTATCGTCACCTGCCATTGCGACAACTTCTGGTCCTCGATGTGGCCGCGTGTCTCGGTGACTTCGAACCAGCGCAGGTTGCGCACCGACTGCGCCGCCTTCGCGAGCGCGGAGTTGACGGCGTCCTCGATGCTGGTCTTCGACGTTCCCGTGAGTACGATCTGCTTGTAAACGTGGTTGCTCATGCTTGGTCTCCTTTGTGCTATTTCAAACCCTCTAGCACCCAAATGTCTCCGCCCTGCGGCGCCACACGATCGAACAACACCCACCGCCCGTCCGGCGACCAGCGGGGATAATCGATCCGGATGTCGGGTTGCTCGAATTCGAGAACCATGACCGGCGCCGCGCCGTCGAGCGTATATACCCACAGGACCTTGTGTCCGGCGACGTCTACGACATGCGAGAAGTCGGGCGAGAACGATGCGTGCGCGCCGCTCGTGACTCGCGGCAGCTCTTGGAGTGCGCCGCTCTCGACGGTCACGGCGTAGGTCAAGCGGCTGGCGCCGTCGCCGGAGGCGAAGAGAATGCGCTCGCCGTCTCCGAACCAGGGCGAGAAGTGGCCGCTTGCCTCCACGTCGACGATGCGGCGTGGTTCGCTCCCGTCCGAGTTCATGAGCCAAAGTTCGGGGCGTCCGCCGCGGTCGCTTTGAAACGCGATATACGCGCCGCTAGGCGCGTAAAAAGGATTGATGTCGAGGCTGGGGCCCTGCGTGAGTTGCCGCAGATCGCCCCCGTCGGTATCGACCGTCCAGATGTCCGCATTTCCCGAGCGCGACGAGAAAAACGCAATAACACGGCCGTCGGGCGACCAGTTGGCCTGATAGTCGCCGCCTGCGCCGCTGGTCAGCGCGCGATCGCGCCCGTCCTCGATCGAATGCAGCCACAGATTCATGTCGCCGAGCCGGTCGGAGTTGAACGCGATCGCGCGACCGTCGGGCGACCACGCCCCGCGACTGTCTTCGCGCGTGGTCGCGATCAACGATTCCGGCGCTCCGGTGGGCACGCCCGTCTTGGCGTCGACGGGCACGCGCCACAGATCCAAGTTCAATCCTAGAATGGAGAACGCGAGGCGCGTCCCGTCGGGAGAAACCGACGGCTGCACGTCGTCGCCGGGGCCGGTCGTCACCTGCTCGGGTGTGCCCGCGCGACCGATGTCGAGTGAGACCCGCCACACGTTCAAGCCGCCGCTGCGATACGACGAAAAATAGATATAGCGTCCGTCGGGCGACCACGTGGGATCCATGTCGTTGAAACCGTCGTCCGTGATGCGCATCGCAGTGTTGGCGCGCACGTCGAGGACCTCGAGGTCGGAGCGCGTTTGCTGGAAGCGGCGAAACACGATGCGACTGCCGTCGGGCGACCACGCCGGGTCGACGTGCGACACGCCTTCGGACGCGTCGGTGGTGAGCTGCTTGGGATTGCGCCCGCGCGCGTCGGTCATCCAGATGCGATAGGGCCCCGCCCACGCGGCGTCGAACGCGATCTGCGTTCCATCCGGCGAGAAGGCGGGATTGAAGGCGTTGTCGATGATCTGCGTCGTGTTGCCGCTCGCGAGGTCGAGGACGTGGATGTCGCCGCCCTCGAAATAGAAGCCGAGCACGTCGCTCGCCTCCAGCTTGCCCGAGGGGAGATTCGCGCGCGCAAACGCGATCGACTTGCCGTCCGGCGACCACGCGGGTTGAATGTCGTCGTGCGCGCCACGTGTGACCTGCTGCGCGTCGCCCGCGGCCGACGAGCGCACGAAGATCGAATTGAAACCGGCGGTCTCGGCTACGTACGCGAAACGAGTCCCGTCCGGCGACCACGCGGGCCATCGCTCGAGCGCGGGATCGAACGTGAGCTGGCTCGCCTTGACGGCACCGACGGACGGCGGACCCGGCACCACCGGCGGCGATGTCCCGTCACGATCGCGCAGCTGTGACGCCGCGATGGCGGCTGCTACCGCGGCGACGGCGCCAATCAACGCGACCTGCTTTTTCGACCGTGCGCGTGGCTTCGTTCGCGGCGTGGCTTCCGGCGCGCCGACGGCGCGCAACGCCGTCAGCATTTCATGCGCGTTCGGATACCGCTCCGACGGTTTCTTTTCCAACGCGCGCATCGCGACGCCGGCCAACGCATCGGCCGCCGCGTCGCCGGGGCGCGGCGGACGCGCGGGTGTTTCGTTCAATATGGAATAGAAAACGGCTTCGCGGTGCTCGCCCCGAAACGGCTTCCGGCCCGCGAGCATTTCGTAGAGAACCGCACCGAGCGAAAAGATGTCGGTACGTCCGTCGACGGCTTCGCCGCGCAATTGCTCGGGCGACATGTACGGCGCCGTGCCCAGCGCGGTGTCGGCGCGCGTGACGCCGCTCGCCCCCTGCAGCTTGGCCAAACCGAAATCGAGCACACGCGCGCGACCGTCGGTGCCGATCACCACATTGGCGGGCTTGATGTCGCGATGGACGACACCCACGCGATGCGCCGCGACCAGCGCGTCGGCGATCTGGGACGCGATGTCGGCGACCCGCGGAGTCGGTAACGGTCCCTTTCCGAGCAGGTCCGACAGCGTCTCGCCTTCGACGAGCGCCATGACGATATAGGGGCGTCCTTCAAGCGTGCCGACGTGATGAATGGCGACGATGTTGGCGTGCTCGAGCGCGGCGGCGGCTTGGGCCTCGCGTTGAAAGCGAGCGACCGCTTCCGCATCGCCGCCAACGTGCGCGGGAAGGAACTTGATGGCGACGCGGCGGCGCAGTGTCGTGTCGTCGGCGAGGTAGACCTCGCCCATCCCGCCTTGGCCCAGCTTGGACAGGATTTGATATTGATCGACGGTACGACCGATCATGGAAGTGAACGAATCCACTCCGTCGTCACACTACGCGGCCGCACGATGGGCGAGCCGAGCGCCCGATTGATCACCAACTGCGCCAGCATTCCCATCGCGAGCGAGATCGCGAACGGCACCGTGTAGTACGCCAGCTCGGTCACCCCGAAGTGGTGCCACAAGGCGCCCATGCCGAAGTCGACGTTGGGGTGGGGGTTCTTCGCCTTGCCGTGCTTTTTCAAGACCTCCGGCACCACGCCGGCCATGCGCGACACCGTCTCGAACACATCATCGCGCACGAAGTGTGCGCGCCCGAACTCGAGCATGGCGGTGAAGCGCGGATCCTCGCCGCGCAACACCGCGTGTCCGTGCCCCGGTACCACGCGGCCGGCCTTCAGCGTCTCCCACGTGTATTCCTCGATTTGCTCTTTCGCCGGCACGCCCCCGTAACGCTCGATCGCAGCCAGCACCCATTGCGTGCTCTCCTGCGCCGAGCGACCGTGCAGCGGCCCCGCGAGCCCGTTGAAACCCGCGCTCACCGCGAGATACGGATTCGACAAGACGGACCCCACGACGTGGCAGGTAAAGGCGCAGACATTGCCGCCTTCATGATCCGACTGGAGTACCGCCGCGCGCCGGAAGGCCGCCGCGAACAGCGGATCGTGCACGCCCAGCATGTGCCCGTAGTTCTCGGCCCAGTCGAAGGCGGGGTCGTGCGCGAGGCGCGGGCCGCGGCCGTATCGTATGTGATAAACGCCACCGGCCAGAGTAGGTAGAGAGCCCAGTAGGCGCAATGCGTCATCGAGAGACGCGCGCCAATAGTCATCGCGTGCAACGCCCTCTTCGAAGGCGCGCGCGAAGGCGGACTCGTGTTCCATCGCCAAGAGAGCGCCGCTCAACATCGCCATGGGATGCGCGTCGCGCGGCATCGCCTCGACGGCGTGCCACACGGCTTCCGGCACGCGCGGCTGTCCGGCCAGTGTGGCACGAATGGCGCTGGACTCGTCGGCCAACGGCAGCCGGCCGATCAGTAACAAGAAGAAGACTTCCTCGGGGGTTCGATCGAGTAGCTGCAGTACCGGAATGCTGCGAATGATGAGACCCCTGTCGGGGTCTACAACCGAGGTGTCGCACACCAGCGCGCGCACGTCGCGCATGCCGCCGAAGGCCTGCGCGGCGCTGACCTGGGAGATCACGCGGTCGCCCTGCTGCTTCAAGACCTCCGCGCGCCGGGCGCGAAGCGCGGGCACCGTTGCGGCGAAGGCATCGTGGAGGACACCCATGCGCGCGATGCTAGCACGCTGCCGCGCCATCGGACGACCCCGAAAATTGCTGCACACGCGAGCCGTTTTCGTAGTATGTAGTAGCCCAAGGAGGCGACGAATGCCTATCGCGAGAACGATCCTGGCCGAGTTCAACCACGAGATGGCCAACACCCGCAAGGTGCTGGAGAGAGTGCCCGAGGAACACGCGGCGTGGCGGCCGCACCCGAAGTCCTATTCGATGGGCGACCTGGCGATGCACATCGCCAACATGCCCCGGTGGGCCGTCATCACGTGCAAGCAGAACGAGCTGGACCTCGACCCGCCCGGCGGCAGGAAAGACCCCAAACCCACCTTCCAGACGCGCAGGATCATGCTCGATTTCTTCGACGACAACGTGTTCGCGGCCGTGTCCGCCATCGCGGATGCCACCGACGACGACATGAAGGCGAACTGGACGCTCAAGAATCGCGGCGTGGAGGTGTTCAAGCTGCCCCGCGTCGCGGTGGTTCGTTCCTTCGTGATGAATCACATGATCCATCACCGCGGGCAAATGACGGTCTATCTGCGCTTGAAGAACGTCCCGCTGCCGGCCATTTACGGCAACACCGCGGACGAAAAATAGGAAGTGAGTACCGCGGGGCCGAGCGACGTCGAAGGAGGCAAAGCACGTCGCCCGACCCCGCACCCGAAAGCGCCGGAGGCTGAAACTAGAACTGCTGCTCTTCGGTCGAGCCCGACATCCCGAGCGTCGACGTCAAGCCGCCGGTCGCGATCTCGTTGATCGCGTCGAAGTATCCCGTGCCCGCGAACTCCTGGTGCTTGGCCGCCTCGTAGCCCGCCTTCTCGGCCGCGAACTCCGCCTGCTGCAACTCCGAGTACGCCGCCATCCCGCGCGTGAGATAGCCCTGCGCGAGCCGGAACATCCCGTGGTTGAGCGAATGGAATCCGGACAGGGTCACGAACTGATACTTGTACCCCATCTCGCCGAGCAAAGACTGAAACTTCGCGATCGTCTTCTCGTCGAGATTCGCCTTCCAGTTGAACGACGGCGAGCAGTTGTACGCGAGCATCTTCTCGGGGAAGCGCTCGTGGATCGCGTCCGCGAAGGCCTGCGCCTCGTCCAGATCCGGATGCGACGTCTCGAACCACAAGAGATCGGCGTAGGGCGCGTACGCGAGCCCGCGCGAGATCGCTTGTTCCAACCCCGCCTTCACACGATAGAAGCCCTCGTGCGTGCGTTCGCCCAGGAGGAACTCGTGGTCGTACGGGTCGACGTCGCTGGTCAAGAGCCCAGCGCTGCCGGCGTCGGTACGCGCGATGAGAATCGCGTCCACACCCATCACGTCGGCGGCCAGGCGCGCGCTCACGAGCTTGGTGATGAACTCCTGGGTCGGCACGATGACCTTGCCGCCCAGGTGCCCGCACTTCTTCACCGACGCGAGCTGGTCCTCGAAGTGCACGCCCGCGGCACCTGCGCGAATCATGTGCTGCATGATCTCGTAGGCGTGCAGAACGCCGCCGAAGCCCGCCTCGGCGTCCGCGACGATCGGCGCCAGCCAGTGGGTTCCGTGCCCGTTCTGCCTGCTCTCCTTGTAGTGATGAATCTGGTCCGCGCGCAGCAACGCGTTATTGATGCGCGACACCAGCTCGGGAACGCTGTCGCACGGATACAGCGACAGATCCGGATACACCGCGGAGGCGGTGTTGGCGTCCGCCGCGGTCTGCCAGCCGCTTACGTAGATGGCCTGCAATCCCGCGCGCACGTGTTGTATCGCCTGATTACCCGTCACCGCGGAGAGGGAGTGCACGTAGTCTTCGCTGTGCAGTAGCTCCCACAAGCGGGCCGCGCCCATCTTGGCGATGGAATATTCGATCAGGAACGAGCCGCGCAGGCGATACACGTCCTCCGCGCTATAGGGGCGCTCGATGCCCCGCCAGCGCGGCGAGGTCCGCCACGCGGTAGTCGTCTTGTCGATGAACGTGCGCCTGGTCATTGGGTGTCCTCCTTGGTGGGCGCGGTGCACGTTGGTACGGGATTTAGGATCTCATGTCAGTCGAGGAAGTCGTATGCGAACGACGGCATGAACTCGACGAAGTCTTCGTGCGTCATCATTTCGGCGAACAACTTGGACGCGGTCTCGTAGCGCCCCGCCGCGAACGCTTTCTCACCCACGGCGGCTCGAATCGCATCCATTTCTTGCTTCAACACACCCTGCACCAGCTCGCGCGTGACGGTACGCCCGTCGGAAAGGCGCGCGCCGTGGCGAATCCACTGCCACACCTGGGCGCGCGAGATCTCGGCGGTGGCGGCATCCTCCATGAGGCTGTAGAGCGGCACGCACCCCGAACCACGGAGCCACGATTCGAGATAGAGCACGCCGACATTGATATTCACGCGCAGCCCCTTCTCGGTGATCTCGCCCTCGGGGACCGCGAGCAAGTCCCGGGCGGTCGCGGCGACGTCTTCGCGCACGATGCGGATCTGGTTCGGCGTTTTCATGTGCGCGTCGAACACGTCGCGCGCGACCGCCACCAGCGCCGGGTGCGCGACCCAAGTGCCGTCGTGACCGGCGCGCACCTCGCGCAGCTTGTCGGCGCGCACGCGCTCGAGGGCGGTGTCGTTCGCGACGGGGTCGTTCTTGATGGGAATCTGCGCCGCCATGCCGCCCATGGCGTGGATGCCGCGGCGGTGGCAGGTGCGCACGAGCAGGTCGACGTACGACTTCAAGAAATGGCGGTCCATGGTCACGAGCGCGCGGTCGGGGAGGACGAAGGCGCGGTGACCGCGGAACCGCTTGATGAACGAAAAGATGTAGTCCCAGCGGCCGCAGTTGAGGCCCGCCGAATGATCGCGCAATTCGTACAAGATCTCGTCCATCTCGAAGGAGGCGAGAATGGTCTCGATCAGCACGGTGGCGCGGATGGTGCCGCGCGGGATGCCGAGTTGATCCTGTGCGCGCAAGAACACGTCGTTCCACAGACGCGCTTCCAGGTGGCTTTCCAGCTTAGGGAGGTAAAAGTACGGTCCGGTGCCTCCTTCCACGAGCGCGTGTGCGTTGTGGAAGAAGTACAGAGCGAAGTCGAAAAGACCGGCAGGAATGGGGACGCCGTCGACGCGGAAGTGGCGCTCGTCGAGGTGCCAGCCGCGCGGACGCACGATCAGCGTCGCCGTCTTGTCGTTGAGGCGGTAGGCCTTGCCCTCCGGGCTCTCGAACTCGATCTCGCGCCGCACCGCGTCGCGCAAGTTGAGCTGTCCCGCCACGCAGTTGTCCCAGGTGGGCGAATTGGAGTCCTCGAAGTCGGCCATATAGGTCGAGGCACCCGAGTTGAGGGCGTTGATCACCATCTTGCGATCGACCGGACCCGTGATCTCCACGCGGCGGTCGGCGAGATCGTTCGGGATGGGTGCTACCTTCCAGGTTCCCTCGCGAATCGCGCGCGTCTCGGGGAGGAAATCGGGGAAGTGGCCGCGGTCGATCTCCATCTGACGGATCGCGCGCAACTTCAAGAGCTCGTTGCGGCGCGCGGTGAAACGCCGTGCCAAGTCGGCCACGAAACGGACCGCATCGGGGGAGAGTATCTCGGCCTGGTCGCCGGAGACCGGGCGGGTGACGACGATACCTTCTTCCGCGATGGACGGATTGGCGAGGGAGCGCGTGGAGGGGGCCATGGGAGCCTTCCGATAAAACAGCCGGAGCGGCGTACGGTCGATTGAGCCGTTCGCGGAATTGCAACGCGCATACCACCATGTGCGGCGCCGCTAGGCGCCGATTCAAGGGTCTCGAGGCGAAGGCGTATTCGCCGCGCTGACAGCGGGTTCAGCGATCTGGGCGGGAACCGTTATACGGACGAAGGTGACGGGCAGGCGCCGCTTCGCGGCGCTTCCCTGGGCCATTTCCCCCGCGTTCTGGAGGCCCGCGGCGTGGTTCGCCCCGGCCTCGCGCGGCCCCCGATCGCGTGCCCGCCCACTCCAATTCGAGGCGTCGGGACGCCTCATTCCGCCTGTCCGGCGTTTTCCTGTTGACACCGACCTTCGCCGACTTTAATAAGCAAAGCCGTCGGTCCGGCTGCCGCGCCACACCCCTGGCAGCCCGGAAACAGGGGCCCATTTTTCGGAGAGGACGAACCGCATGGAACGCTGTGCCTATTGTGGCGAGAAAGTGGGAGACGACGGGCTCTACGTGGACGACGAAGTTTTTTGCTCGGACGAGTGCATGCGGGACTTCGGGGCCGGCGGCTCGTACGACGAGGAAGACGACGACGACTACGAGGATGACGACGAGGAGGAAGAGAAAGACGATAATGACGACAAGGACGACGACGACTACTGATCGCTGCCACGGATTCGCGAAAAAAAAACGAAAAGCCGCCCGGAGAAATCCGGGCGGCTTTCTTGCGACCGTGGGGGCGCGTTCCTGCTTATGCGGTTTTGACCCGCTCCTTGCGCTCCGCCATGGGAACGTAGGGTACGTTGTGCTCGCCCTGGTAGACCTGGGTAGGACGGAACAGGCGGTTGTGCCGCATCTGCTCCATCCAGTGCGCCGCCCAGCCCGCGATGCGCGAGGTCGCGAAGATGGGCGTGAAGATATCGGTCGGGATGGCGAGGCGGTTGTAGACGATACCGGCGTAGAAATCCACGTTGGGATAGATGCCGCGCGGCCCCAGCTTGTCGATGGCGATCTTCTCCAGCTCGACCGCGATGTCGTATAGCGGCGAGCTTCCGAACTTCACGAACAGCTCGCGCGCAAGGCCCTGCAGGATGGTGGCACGCGGGTCCTTGGTCTTGTAGACGCGGTGACCCATGCCCATGACCTTCTCCTTCTTGGTCATCTTCTCTTCGAACCAGGGTGCGACCCGATCCTTCGACCCGATCTCCTCCAGCATCCACAGCACCGCCTCGTTGGCGCCGCCGTGGAGCGGGCCCGACAGGCTCCCGACCGCGGCCGAGATGGCGGCCGCGGGCTGACACTCGGTGGACGCGGTGACGCGCGTCGTGAAGGTGGAGGCGTTCATCGTGTGATCGGCGTGCAGGATCAAGCAGATGTCCATCGCGCGCGCCTTGTGCATGTCGGGCTTCTCCCCCGTGAGCATGTGCAAGAAGTCGGCGGCGATGGGGAGCGATTGGTCGGGCGGGACGATCTCCTGGTCGTTGCGAACGCGGTGGATCGCGGTCACCAGGGATGGAAACTTGCCGATGAAATCGACGGCACTCGCTTCGCGCGACTCCTCGTCGTAGATGTTCTGGTGAGGCATCACCATGCCGACCGCGGCCACGCAGGTCTGGAGCGCCGCCATTGGGTGCGCGCTCTTGGGCACCGCCTTGATGATGTTCTGAAGGTCCTTGGGGAGTGCACGGGCGCGCGCGACGCGCTGCGTGAACTCCCCCAGTTCCTGCTCGGTCGGCAGCTTGCCGGTCAGAAGCAGGTATGCGGTCTCTTCGAACGTGCTGTGCGCGGCGAGATCCTCGATCCGGATGCCCCGGTACTCCAGGATGCCCTTCTCGCCGTCGATGAAACTTACGGAAGATTCGGCGGCCGGGACCTTCTCCAGGCCGGGGATGTACTCGATCATGCAATGCTCCTTCAATCGACGAGTGCCATGGCACTTATACTATAGAAGCGGTCGCGGCACAAGGCCGGATTGGGCCTTCCCGGGCCCTTCCGGGCGCCCCGCAGGCTATGCGCTCGCATTGTGGACACCGGGTCCGATATTGGGCGCGCACACCTTCAAGAAATTGCAGCGCAAGCAAGCCTCGCGCCGCTCCACCTTCGAAAAGCGATCTTCGTGTGTGAGGTTTCGCTCGCGGTCGTCGAGCAGGCCCTGCATGTCGGCGATGCTCCCGCGCACGTAGTCGAGAATCTCCGTGAGCTCGCGCTCGGCGATGGTCCGCTCGTGCACGGTCCCGCCCGACAATTCGAAGCGGCGCATCTTCACGCGGTGGATGGGCACGCCGTAGGACTGGTGGATATAGAAGGCGTAGCACGCGAGCTGGAGCGGGGCGTCGGCGCCTTCGCGCCGGCCCGTCTTCCAGTCCCACACCACCACGTGGTCGGTTTCGCGGGTGGCGCAGTCGAGCTTGACCGTGACCCCCACGCCGTCCAATAGAAAATTCGAGAAGCGCTCGATCTCGAGGAAGTCGCCGGGTCGAGTGCGCTTGAGCTGGTCCCACACCTCGGAGGCGTAGAACGTCACCAGGCAACGATCGACGGTGTCGGCCGAGTCGCGCCACTGTTCGGGGGTAACGGGCACGCGGTACTCGTGCTCGAAGAATCCGCACGCATACTTGGGGTTGTCGCGATAGAGGCCGTCGCGCGAGACGCGGTAGTCGTTGCGCATGCGGTTGCGCGTGATCTCCAGGATTCGTTCGACCGGAAGGACGGGAATACCGCGCGAAAGATTTTCAATGGAGTGCCTGATGCAGTCGTGCACCACGGATCCCACCCAGGTCGGGCGCGACGTGAGCTGCTTCAGCACGTAAATCTCGCGCGTGCGCTCGTCGGCCTCGAAGTTCCAGCCGCCCCAGAAGCCGTAGTGGTTGAACCAGTACTGGCGCGGGCATTCGCGAAACGTTCGATCGCGCGAGACGGACCACGAGAAGGTGTTCTTCAGGACCTCGGCCATGGCGGCAATATAACACGGCATGCTAACATGACCGCATGTTCCGAATCGAATCGCTGGTCGTGGGTCCATTCCAGAGCAATTGCCACATCGTGGCCTGCTCGGATACCAGCGACGCCGTCATCTTCGACGCCGGCGACGAGGCGTCGCGCATCCTCGCGGCCGTGCGCCGCATGGGCGTCGCCGTCAAAGCGGTTATCAATACCCACGCGCACATCGACCACGTGACCGGCCTGGCGGGGGTGGTCGATGCGCTCGGCGTCCCCGTCTTCATGCACCGGGAAGAAGCCCCCATGTACGAAGGCGTCGGGCAGCAAGCCCTGATGTTCGGGCTCGCACCGCCGCGCATCGTGCCCATCCATCGCTGGCTCGCCGAGGGCGACGTGATCAACGTGGGGAAGCTGCGCGGTGAGGTGATGCTGATGCCGGGCCATTCGCCCGGGCACATCATCGTGGTCTTCAAAGACGAGACGCCGCCGCGCGCGATCGTCGGCGACGTTCTGTTTCAGGGTAGTATTGGGCGCACCGATCTCCCGGGTGGGGATCACGAGGTCATGATGAAGACGCTCGAGCGCTTCCTGCCCATGCCCGACGCCACCGTCGTGTACTCCGGCCACGGGCCGGAGACGACCATCGGCGAAGAGAAGCGCTGGAATCCGTTCTTGGCACCGCTAGCGCGGCGTGTCCCGCGATCCGCGCGGTAGTTGCGCGCGTTCAGTCCTCGACGCTGCTGACACATTACTCGATCCCTCGGAACTGCTCGAAGCTCTGGCCGCTCGCCATGAACACCAAGGAGCCAACGAAGAGGCCCACGTTGACGACAACGGCCACGACTACGATTGCCCACCGCACGAGCCGGCGAGAATGCAATTGATAGCCGATGCTCAAGAGGGCTGGCGCGGCCATGGGCAGGTTGTGAAGACCGAGTGCGATGAGCGCGATCGCCAGCCATGCGTTGAGAACCAGCGTCGTGTCCCCGTGGTCGCGCTCGGCAACGAGCACCCCGCACGTGCAGAGGACGAGCCACCAAGCGGGTACCGCCAGGACAGTACCGATCCCATAGAACACGAGAAGGGAGCCCGCCAGCGTCCCCAACGCGAGCTTCGTTGTCACCGCCAGAAGGTGACCAAACGCCATGATCCCAATCGTGACTCCGAAGAAGAGATTCATCGCGGCCAAGACCCGACGTCTGACGGGGAAGTCCGAATGACGGAGCCGGTACAGCAGAATCGTGATGGCCACGAGGGCGGAACCATGGACGCGGTCAGCCATTTGCTTTCGTCCACGATCAGGGCAACGATTTGATCGAGCATCCGATGTCCTTTACGTCGCGAAACCCAACTCGATGGATGGACGGCATCGCGTTCAACCCTGTCGTCGCTTCGGCATCAAGCCGAACACGCCGCCCGCAATGGCGAATACTCCGGCGAGCAGCAGAAGGACGTGGTTCCAGAACGCCGCCGTCCCCGATTCGTGCGCGAGCGCATCCCACTTCAGGAACGAGAACGCCGGGAACGCGATGACGAGTGCCGCCCCGACGACCAGCGCGCGCCATGGCTTCCACCACGAAAGTCCGGTCAAGAGTGCCGCCGGCGCCGGTGCCGGGTCGAGGGAGAATTGATTGTGGATCACATTGGCCGCGACGAACGCGACGAGCGCGGCGGTCACGATCACGCGCCCACGGGAGAGGGCGGGGGAAACCGGAAAACGTCCGGACATGGCGTTACCTACTTCGGTTGAGGGTCGACACCGAGGGACGAGAACACGGTGTGGACGAGCCGCTGGAGTGCGGCGCGCTTGCCGGATTCGAAGGCGAGCGCATCGAACACGCTGAACCCGGTCAGCGCGCCGAGGATGGCGGCCGCTTCGGACGTCGAGACGCCGTGGCCCAAGAGTCCCGCGTCATCGAGGCGTCCCGCCAGTGCAGCGATCTCGGCGCGCCGGTACCGCTCGTAGCGAGCGACGAGTTCGGCGATCTCCGGATCGACCACGGCCAGCGCCAGTACACGGCGAATCGCCTTGGGACGCGACGACCACGCGCGCGCCAGTTCGCGCAGTCCCTCGGCCAGCGCTGCGCGCGGGTCGGGGAGCGCCATGGCGGCTTGAACGCGGTCGTAGCGGATCAATCGGCCCTGGTCTTCGAAGACGGCGGCGAGCAGCTGACGGCGGGAGCCGAACTGGTTGTACACGGTGGCACGGCTGACACCGGCCGCGCGGGCCACTTCGTCCAAGGTCAGAGAGTGGGATTTGTCTCCGTCCAAGAGCGCGTGAGCGGCCGCGACGATCTCGGCGCGCGTCGCCTCGACCTGCCGGAGCCGCGTCCGCATGTCGTAGCGTCGCGCCATGGCGAGATAGTGTCCCAAGTCCGCGTGCATGTCCACACCCGGACCCAGTCTAAATTTAATTAGACACTATGTCAAGTCAAATATCCGGGGAGCCGGCCCGCGTTCACCGATACAGCGCCTTTACCGCACCCCAGGTCGTGGTCTCGACCGCGACCGCGCAGTCGTCGCAGAAGATGACCGACAATTCGAACGAGAAGTACCCGCCGGTCGCGTCGTGCGCGTGTCCGCGCAGTCGAAGACTTGGACCGCGGTGTCTCCGGGGTACGGTTCCACCTGCAGGTGGTAGCATCCGGCCACCGGCTGCGGGCTCGCGTAGAGGAAATCGATTCGGCAGACCGTGATCGGAGCCGAGAGACACCCCCCGTACGAAAAATGCGCGCCGTTGATGGGATCGCCGATCAGCGGGTTCGATATGCACGCGGATCCGACGTACACGAGACCGTTCAGATCGACACCGACACTCCATCCGCTCCCGGTGCTGCCGGTCGAAAACTGGTGCACCACGTAAACCGAAGCGTTCGTAAATGGCGCCGGCGGTGGTCCGACGCACACGGTCGCCACCTGCTCCGGGTAGATCCCGATGTGATCGGCGTGGGCGGGTAGGGTCGAGAGGCAAACGACGGCCGCGATAGCAATCTTCTTCATGGGCAGCCTCCTTTGAGTCCACCCATGAGCTTAGTCCGGTTCCCCGGACCTTGCAACCGGCCCGATTAGTCTTCCCGCAGCTTTGCGAATTCTTTGAGGCCCAGGTGGACCTTGAAGCGGGCGGCGCGGCT
>JAKEHA010000317.1 GCA_022615275.1 Candidatus Latescibacterota bacterium | reverse complement strand
TCGGAGCCCGGGGCGATCACCGCATCCAGCCCCGCGACACGGGTGAGGAACTGGGTCGGGCCCAACTCCGTCCGGGCGCGTGATCGAAGCGCCCGTCCACCGGACCGACGAGGTCTTCGAAGCGCGTCAACTCGTAGGGAATCGCACCCCACGCGGCGACGAAGTCGCCCACGCGATCGCCCAGCATCATCTCGTACAGGAACACGACGACGTTGATCGCGACGAAGAGCATCGTCACGTAGGGGCGCGTGCGCGTGGGATTGTGGTCCTTGAGCGGAAACACGGGCTACCCCTTGGAAAGCGCGGCCAACGCGCGCTCGCAATGGCGAAGCGGGTCTTGGCGTGCGAGTCGACGCGCGCGGGTGACGTCGGCGAGAAAACGCAGCGATGCGGCGTCGTCGACGTCGTACCACGGTGGAAGAACCGCAAGCGTCAGCCCCTCGCGCTCGATGGCGTCGAGGGTGGCGTCCAGCACGTTGGCCGATCCCCAGGGAATGTCGCGAAAGACCGACGGCGCGGGGGCGCGCAATCCCACCAAATAGTATCCACCGTCGACCGCGGGTCCGAGCACGACGTCGCGGTGCTTGAGCACTCGGAACGCACGCTTGAGATATGCGAGCGGAAGGTCGGGGCTGTCGGAGCCGACGATGACGGCGCGATCGCCGGGGTTTCGCAACAGATGGGCGAACGCGGCCGTCAGCCGCGCGCCGAGATCGCCGGTTCCTTGCGCGACGACGGGCCACTTGGGATCGATCACCGCGTCGAGATCGCGGGTCCGTTCGCCGGAGAGAAACACGGTCGGGCGGTACTTCGAGCCCCGCACGCGGTCGACGAAGTCCGCGATGAAGGCGACGTACACGTCGCGCGCCTGCTCCGCGGTGAGCACCGGCTCGAGGCGGGTCTTCACCTCGCCCGCCACCGGCGAGCGCACGAAGATACCTAACCTGTTTCTCGGCAACGTGTTGCTTGCCTCGTGGGGGCGCGTGCGGGAAGACATGCTCTCACTGTAGCACGCACGCATGGACGAATCGCGTGGTTTTCGCGCGGGCTCGAGTCGCCGCTCGACAGGCGGTTGACACTCCCGCGCGTTCGCGGTACCTTCAAGCCCGGAAGCCTTTGTGAATAAGGTTACAAGCCCACGACGGGGCTTCCCGATCACCCCCAAACCCGACCGGCGTCGCAGGCCGCAATACGATGGAGCTCGCGCTCAAATATTTGCCCGTCATCGTCCTGTTCCTGTTGGCCGTGATGATTCCCATGATCATGCTGGCCATCGCCGGGGTGACGGGGCCGCGCCAGCCCAGCCCGCGCAAGATGACACCCTTCGAGAGCGGCATCGAGTCGCTGGGCGATACGCGCCATCGCTTCTCCGTGCGCTTCTTTCTGGTGGCACTCCTCTTCATCATCTTCGACATCGAAGCCGTGTTCATCTTCCCGTGGGCGGTCTTGTTCCGCGGGCTGGGCGTGTTCGGCTTCGTCGAGATGACGATCTTCCTCGGCATCCTGTTGCTCGGACTTTTCTATATATGGAAGAAAGGAGCGCTGGAATGGGAGTAAAGGATACCGGTTTCGTTGGCTTCGAGACCAAGAACGAGACCGGGCTCATCACGACGCGCCTGGACGAAATCGTGCGCTGGGGCCGCAAGAACTCGCTGTGGCCGCTCCCGTTCGGCACCGCGTGCTGTGCCATCGAGTTCATGGGCGTGGTTTCGAGCAAATTCGACATTTCGCGTTTCGGTGCCGAGCTGGTGCGCTTCTCGCCGCGCCAGTCGGACATGATTCTCGTGGCCGGCACCATCAATTACAAGCTGGCACCGGTACTAAAAAAGATCTACGACCAGATCGCCGAGCCCAAGTACGTGATCTCGATGGGTGCGTGCGCGTGCTCGGGCGGCTTCTACGACAACTACGCGACCGTGCAGGGGATCGATCAGATTATTCCGGTCGACGTGTTCATCCCCGGCTGTCCGCCGCGTCCGGAAGCGATCCTGCACGCGGTCATGAAACTCCAGGAGCGCATCGACAAGGAGCCCGTGCCCAAGCGCGGCGTTCACCGCCGGCACGAAGTGGTCGAGAAGCTCCGCGACACCTAGCGCAAAGAAACCACCGTGGCCACTCGAGAGACTCCCAAGCACGACGCCCTCGTCGCCGAGCTGAAGAACCGCTTCGGCGCGAAGATTCTCGACGTCGATCGCTCCTTCGACGACTGCACCGTGATCGTCGACAAAGCGTCGATCCACGACGTGCTCGCGTTCTTGAAGAACGAACGCCGCTTCAATCTCTTGCTCGACATCGCAGGCGTCGACTGCATGAACCTCCCCAAGTTCCGCGAGCGCTTCGAAGTGGTCTATATGCTGTACTCGATACCCGACGTCGTACGCGTGCGCATCGAAGTCCCGGTCTCCGAGCTGGACCTCGATATTCCCACCGCGACCGACCTGTGGAAGTCCGCCAACTGGGGCGAGCGCGAGGCGTTCGAGATGTTCGGATTCAACTTCGTGGGTCACCCGTGCTTGAAGCGTTTGCTCACGCACCACGAGTTCGTCGGACACCCGCTGCGCAAGGACTACCCGCTGATGGGCGGTCAGTGGTGTGCCACCACGTCCGACATGACCGAGGAATTGAACGAGCCGCGCTAGGCGTCAGCAACCACACACGCACAGCAATGCTATGACGGACAAGATCAGCATTCAGGAGTTCGTACCCAAGGAGGCGCCCCCGCGTTATTCGTCGCGCGACTTCGATTCCGATGTCGATCCCAAGCGCGACGACTTCGACGAGGGGCTCACCCTCCCCGACATCAACACGACGCCGATGTTCATCAACATCGGCCCCACCCACCCGGCCACCCACGGGACGTTCCGAGTCTACGCCCAACTCGAGGGCGAGACCGTCGAGAAGGCGGGCGTCGACGTCGGCTATTTGCATCGCGGGTTCGAAAAAATCGTCGAAGTCAAGCAATACAACCAGGTCATTCCGTACACCGACCGTTTGAACTACTGCAGCGGGCTCACCAATAACGTGGCTTACTGCAAGGCGGTCGAGCGCATGATGGGCATCGAGGTGCCGCCCCGTACGATCGCGATTCGCGTCATCATCATGGAGATCCAGCGCATCATGGATCACATGATCTGCTGCGGCACCAACATCGTCGACATAGGCGCGCTCACGAACTTCTGGTACTTCTACAACGCGCGCGACAAGTTGAACGACGTGCTGGAAGCGCTGACGGGCGCGCGCTTGACGTACAGTTACACGCGCGTCGGCGGGCTGGCGTGGGACTTACCCGAGGGCTGGCGCGAGGACGTCAAGGCGGCCCTGAAAGAAGTGCCCGCGGCGATCAAAGACGTGCGCGGCCTGGTGGCGAAGAACCGCATCTTCCAGGATCGCACGCGCGGTGTGGGCATGATCAGCGCCGAAGACGCGATCAGCTTCGGGTGGACGGGCCCGTGCCTGCGCGCCACCGGCGCCGACCTCGATCTGCGCAAGGTGCGCCCGTACTACGGCTACGACCAGCTCGACTTCGATATTCCGGTGGGTGCGAACGGTGATGTGTACGACCGCGTCATCGTTCGCATCGCCGAGATGGAAGAAAGCTTGAAGATCATCCATCAGATGATCGACCGCGTCCCCGACGGGCCCATTAACATTGACGACAAGAAGGTGACGCTGCCCCCCAAGGACAAGGTCCACACGTCGATGGAGGCGCTCATCAATCATTTCAAGCTCGTCATCGAGGGCGTGCAGCCGCCCCCAGGCCGCATCTACGACGCCACCGAGACGCCCAACGGCGAGCTCGGCTTCTACATTATTAGCGACGGCAGCGGTCACCCGTACCGCATCAAGGTGCGCCCGCCCTGCTTCTACACGATGAACACACTCAAGTTCTTGGTCGAAGGCGGCATGGTGGCCGACATCGTCGCCATCCTGGGCGGACTGAACGTCATCGCGGGCGAGTTGGACCGTTAACATGTCGCACGCCCGCCACGCCATCGCACCCAGCGGCAAGCCCTTCGCGTTCTCGCCGGACAACGAAGCGAAGTTCGCGCAGCTGCTGCCCAAGTATCCCACCAAGCGCGCGGTTATCTTGCCGGCGCTGTGGCTTGCACAAGAACAGGAAGGCCACATCACCGTCGAAGCGATGGAGTACGTCGCCAGGCGGCTCGAACAACCGGCGGTGGCGGTCTTCGCGGTGGTCGAGTTCTACACTATGTTCAAGACCGAGCCGACCGGGAAGCACCACATTCAATTGTGTCGCACACTGTCCTGTTGGATGCGCGGCTACCAAGACCTGCAAGGCCTGATCGAGCGCAAGCTCGGCATCGGTCCCGGCGAGAAGACGCCGGACGGGAAATTCAGTTTCGAACTCGTCGAGTGCCTGGGGTCGTGCGGCACCGCACCCATGATGCGCATGGACGACCGCTACTGGGAGAACCTCACCGTCGAGAAACTCGAGCGCATCGTCGATGCGTGCAATCAGGGCCGCGACCCGGCGGGCGAGGATCACTGACATGGCGACGCCGAAGATCATTAGCGCCCGCTTCGACGAGAAGAAGGCCCACACGCTCGAGGGCTATCTCGCGCTCGGCGGCTACGCCACGCTGAAAAAGCTCTTCAAGATGAAGCCCGACGAAGTGATCGACGAAGTCAAGCGCTCGGGACTGCGCGGTCGCGGCGGCGCGGGTTTTCCGACCGGGATGAAGTGGAGCTTCATCCCGAAGAACACCGACAAGCCCAAGTATCTGTGCGTCAACGCCGACGAGGGCGAGCCCGGGACGTTCAAGGACCGCTTGATCCTCGAGCGCGACCCGCACGCGTTGATTGAAGGCATTCTCATTTGCTGCCACGCGGTGGGGATCAAGACGGCGTACATCTACATTCGCGGCGAGTACGACTTTCCGTTGGCGCGCCTGGGCGCGGCGGTGAAAGAGGCGTACGCGAACGGCTACCTCGGGAAGAATATCAAGAACTCGGGCGTCGACGTCGACGTCGTGATCCATCGCGGCGCGGGTGCCTACATCTGCGGCGACGAGACCGGATTGATCGAGTCGCTCGAAGGCAAGAAGGGCCAGCCGCGACCCAAGCCGCCTTTCCCCGCGATTGTCGGCGTGTTCGATTGCCCCACCGTCGTCAATAATGTAGAGACCATTTCGGCGCTGCCGTGGATCATGACCAACGGCGCCGACGCGTACGCCGCCATCGGCACGGAGAAGAGCAAGGGCACCATGCTGTTCTCGATCTCGGGCATGGTCGAGCGGCCCGGCGTGTACGAAGGCGCCTTCGGCGTGAATCTATGGAAGTTCATCGAAGAATCCACGGGTGGGGTGAAGGGCGGGAAGAAGCTCAAGGCGGTGATTCCCGGCGGGTCGTCGTCGGCGATCCTCACGGCCGAGGAAGCACGCAACGTCAACCTCGACTACGAGTCGATCGCCGCCACCGGAGCGATGGTGGGTTCGGGTGCGATCATGGTGTTCGACGAAGACACCTGCGTCGTCGAGGCGCTCGAAGTGGTTTTACGCTTCTACGCGCACGAGTCGTGCGGCCAGTGCCCGCCGTGCCGCGAAGGAACCTACTGGCTCTACGAGATCGTCAATCGCATCCGCACCGGCCGCGGGCGCCCCGAAGACATCGACCTCATGCTCGCGATCTGCCCCGATATGCTCGGTCGCACGGTGTGCGTGCTCGCGGACTCGGCGGCGATTCCCGCCGCGAGCTACATCAAGAAGTTCCGCTCCGAGTTCGAAGCCTACATCGACAAAGCGAATCCGCCCGAGCGCAAGTTGCACCCGGGCGGAATCAACTTTGAAGCGAGAGCGCTCTAATGGTGACCATCACCATCGACGGGAACAAGATCCAGGCGCGCGAAGGCGCGTGGCTGATCGACGTGTGCCGCGAGAACGGCATCGACATCCCGCATTTCTGTTACCACCCGGGGCTGGGCCCCGACGGCAACTGCCGGATGTGTCAGGTGGACTTCGTCAGCCCGCGCGGGAACAAGCTTGGTATTTCGTGCAAGACTGCGGTGGCGGAGGGGATGGAAGTGCTGACACAGAGCGAAGCCGCCAAACACGCGCGCGCGTCCGTCGAAGAGATGCTGTTGCTCAATCATCCGCTCGATTGTCCCATCTGCGACAAGGCGGGGGAGTGTTCGCTCCAGGATTACTATATGGAGCACGACCTCCAGAGCAGCCGGCAGGACTTCACGCGTTTCCGCAAAGAAAAAGCCAAGGACATCGGGCCCACGCTGGTGCTGGACCAGGAGCGCTGCGTGCTTTGTGATCGCTGCGTCCGGTTTCTTCGCGACGTCGCCGGCGACGCGCAGCTCTACATCGCGGGCCGCGGGCACGAGGCCTACATCACCACCTTTCCCGGCCAGGAAGTGACGAGCCCGTACTCGATCAACACCGTCGACCTGTGCCCGGTGGGCGCGTTGACGGCGAAAGACTTCCGGTTCGGCTCCGCGACGTGGTTTTTGAAGAACACCGACTCGGTGTGCACGACCTGCGCTCGCGGGTGCAGCATGCAGATCCAGTCGAAGAAGGATCAAATCTATCGCATGCGACCGCGCGAGAACGCCGACGTCAACGGCTACTGGGCCTGCGACGAGGGCCGCTTGAACTACAAGTTCGTGAACGAGAACCGGCTCGCGCGGCCGTTCCTTCGCCGCGGCGGGGAAACGATCGAATGCTCAGTGCCGGAAGCGGTCGCCGAGATGCGGAGCCTGCTCGGTTTCAAGCCCGCGGGTCCGGTCGATGCACCCAGCGGCAGGAAGGGTGTCGTCCTCCTGTCCGCGACCGCGACTCTCGAGGAGATGTTCCTCTTTCAGTGCCTCGCGCAAGAGATATTGAGCGCGCCGCTGTTCGTCGCGCGCCACGTGCCCGACGGCGTGGACGATCGTTTGCTGCGCCGCGCCGACAAGCACCCCAACGCGAAGGGCGCGGAGCTATTGGGGATTCGTTTGCTCGATTTGGAGAGGGGCGCTACGGCGGCGGCGCCGGTCATCGAGGCGTTGGGCAGCGACGGGGTCCTGATCGCGGTCGGTTTCAATACCGATGTTGCCCCCCTCGACCCAATCATGGCGCGCGCGAAGAAGATCGTCGCGCTGTCGGGGTGCAAGAACGCGCTCACCGACCGCGCCGACTTGGTCGTGCCCGGGCTCACCTTCGCCGAAAAGGACGGGCTCGTGGTCAACTTCCAGGGACACGTGCAGCAACTGAAGCCGGCCCTCGAGCCCGCGGGCGAGACCGAGTGGCGGGTGGTCGATCTGCTGATCGCGTCGCTGCTCGGCACCAAGCCGCACGAGTTCGTGACCCAGATTCGCAAGGCCATCCAGGACGGCGTGCCCGCCTTCGCGGGCGTCAATCTCACCAAGCTCTTACCCACCGGGGCGCGCGCGGATGCGCGCGCGGTAGCGAAGTAACGTGGCCAACTGGCTCGACTACGTCATCATCGGCGGCAAGGCCGTCTTCATCTGGGGCTTCGCGCTCACGTTGCTCCCGGTGCTGATCTGGTTCGAGCGCAAGGGCGCCGCGTTCATTCAAGACCGCGCGGGTCCCAATCGCGCCGCCATCCTCGGCATCCGGCTCGCGGGGTTCATCCATAATATCGCCGACGTGGTGAAGCTCCTCATGAAGGAGATGATGATCCCGCCCCACGTCAATCGCACCTACTTCATGATCGCGCCCGTTCTCGGCTTCACGTTCATTCTGTCCGCATTCGCCGTGATTCCGTGGGCGGATACGCTGCGTGTTGCGGGCCGCGAGATCTCGATGCAGGTCGCGGACCTCAACGCGGGCATCTTGTTCATCCTCGCCATCACGTCGCTAAACGTGTACGGCATCATTTTGGCGGGCTGGTCGTCGAACAACAAGTTCGCGCTGCTGGGCGGTTTGCGCTCGTCGGCGCAAATGATCAGCTACGAGATTCCGCTCGGCCTGGCTCTGGTGGGCGTGTTCATGGTCTACGGCAGCGCACAGCTGAACGAGATCGTGCGCGGCCAGGGCGATCTGCTATGGGGATTCGTTCCCAAGTGGGGATTGTTCGTGCAGCCGCTGGGCGCGATCCTATTCATCGTGGCCGCGTTCGCGGAGACCAACCGCAACCCCTTCGATTTGCCGGAAGGCGAGTCGGAGATCGTGGCCGGCTACCACGTGGAATACAGCGGCATGCGCTTCGCGCTCTTCTATATGGGTGAGTACGTCGCCATCGTGCTCTCGTCCGCGATGATCACCACACTCTACTTCGGCGGCTGGCAGATCCCGTATTTCCCGACCGAAAAGATCGTCGCCAC
>JAKEHA010000316.1 GCA_022615275.1 Candidatus Latescibacterota bacterium | reverse complement strand
CGCCTTTTCGCCCGAGCGCGTGGACCCGGGCAACCCGCGCTTCAACACCAAGAACATTCCCAAAGTGGTGGGGGGCATCACGCCCGCGTGCACGGAGGTCGCGAGCGCGTTGTACGCCACGTCGCTCACCACCGTGGTCCCGGTCAGCTCGGCCAAGGTCGCGGAGACGGTCAAGTTGCTCGAGAACACGTTCCGCAGCGTGAACATCGGCTTGGTCAACGAGATCGCGCTCATGTGCAACAAGATGGACATCGACGTGTGGGAAGTGATTCGCGCCGCGGCCACCAAGCCGTTCGGCTTCATGCCGTTCTATCCGGGTCCCGGGCTGGGCGGCCACTGCATCCCCATCGATCCCTTCTATCTGTCGTGGAAGGCGAAGCTGGCCGGGTTCGAGGCGCGTTTCATCGAGCTGGCGGGCCAGATCAACGGCTCCATGCCCGAGTACGTCGTGAGCCGCGTGGCCGAGGCCCTCAACCGGCGCAAGAAGGCGCTCAACGGCTCGCGCGTGCTGGTGGTGGGGGTGTCGTACAAAGCCAACATCGACGACATCCGCGAGTCGCCCGCGCTGGACGTGATGCGTCTCTTGAAGCGCGCAGGCGCCGAGGTCGTGTACCACGACCGCTACGCCCACGCCGACGACCCCGAGCTCGCGCACGCCGAGGCCGAGTCCATCGAGCTGACGCCCAAGGCGCTCTCCGCGTGCGACTGCGCCGTGATCGTTACCGGGCACGAGGGCGTCGATTACCAGGCCTTGCTGAACACCGTTCCCGTCGTCGTCGACACCCGCAACGTGTACGCGGGTGTGGCGAGCGACAAGATCGTCCGCCTCTAGCCGGTGGGAGACGCGAGCATGACCACGTATCTGGTGACGGGCGGCGCCGGCTTCATCGGCTCGAACATCGTCGACGAGCTGTTGCGTCGCGGCGCGCGCGTGCGCGTGCTGGACAACTTCTCCACGGGGCGCGCCGAGAACCTGCGCGACGCCATGAATCGCATCGAGATGATCGAGGGCGACGTGCGCGACGAGGCCGCGGTCGATCGCGCGGTTGGCGGCGTCGACTTCGTGCTGCACCAAGCGGCGCTGGCCTCGGTTCCGCGTTCCATCGCCGACCCCGTGTCGAACAACCAGGTCAACGTCCAGGGCACGCTCAACGTGCTGGTGGCGGCGCAGAAGCACCGTGTGAAGCGGGTCGTGTACGCGTCGTCGTCGTCGGTGTACGGCGACAGCGAAGAGCTGCCCAAGGTCGAAACCATGACGCCCAATCCGAAGTCGCCCTACGCGGTCGCGAAGCTCGCGGCCGAGCACTACTGCCGCGTGTTCGCCGACCTGCACGGGATGACGACGGTGTCGCTGCGGTATTTCAACGTCTTCGGCCCGCGCCAGGACCCGACCTCGCAGTACAGCGCCGTGATTCCCATCTTCGTGCGCTGCCTGCTGCAGGGGCAGGCGCCCACCATCTTCGGCGACGGCGAGCAGTCGCGCGACCTCACCTTCATCGAGAACGTGGTCCGCGCCAACCTGCTCGCGTGCGATGCGGACGTGACCGGCGGGCGCGTGTACAACATCGCGTGCGGGGAGCGCTACACCATCAATCAGGTGTTCCAGGCCCTGGAGAAGCGCATCTGCTCGGGACTCGCGCCGCGCTACGAGGCGCCCCGGGCGGGCGACGTCAAGCACTCGATGGCGGACATTGCGCGCATTCGTCGCGACCTCGGATTCGAGCCCACCATCGGCTTCGAAGCGGGGATCGACGCGACCGTGCGCTGGTATCAAGAAGCGGGACTCAAGACCCTGGGGTAGGACGAACCATGACACTGTTTTGGAGAATGTCGCGCACGCCCGCGGGGCGCGCCCTGATCGCGCTGGTGACGCTGGTCTTCACGAACGCGGTGTTGGGTGTCACCGGGGCGGTGGCGCAGGTCCAACAGCCGCAGACCCAGCCCCAGACGCAGACCCTGCCGGCCGACTACCGCGTCGGGCCGGGCGACGGTATCTTTCTCTCGGTCCCGCAGCGCCCCGACTTGAACCGCGACCTCGTGGTCGACGCCAACGGCAACGTGAACATGCCGCTGATTGGGCGCGTGATGGTCAAGGGCATGACCGACAGCGAGATCGAATCGCGGCTCCTGCAGGCGCTGCGCGAGTATTACCCGAGCGTCAACCGGGTCGAGGTGAGCGTCACGCGCGCCTCGAGCAACGTGATCTGGATCAGCGGCGAAGTGAAGGTGCCGGGCAAGTACTCGTTCACGCACCCCATCAACGTGTGGGAAGCGATTCGCGAAGCGGGCGGGCCCAACGCGACCGCGTCACTGGACGGGGTGCGCATCATCAAGGACCGCTCGCGCGGAGGAACCACGTCCGTGGTCGACGTGTCGGCGGCGATAGAAGCGGGATCGGTCGACAAGCTCCCGGGCCTCGATCCGGGAGACACCATTATCGTGCCGGCCAAGCAGCAGGAATACACGGGCAGCCAGGGTATCAACGTGATGGGCGGGGTGATAAGACCCGGCGTGTATCCGATGCAGGGGCGCCAGGACCTCATGACCGCGCTTCTGCAGGCCGGCGGTCCCAACGAACGCGCCAAGTTGGACGACGTTCGTCTTATCCGGCCGCGCGGCGACGGTACCGCGGAGACGATGAAGATCGATCTCAAGAAGTTCCTCGAGAAGGGCGAGATGGGCAGCAACCCGACCTTGCGACCCGGTGACACGATCGCCGTTGGGCGCAAGGGGTTTACGAGCCAGGAGCTCACCACCGTCCTCGCCTTCATCACAGCGGCGGGTACGATGATCCTGCTGTACTTTACGATTCAGAACGAGATCGAAGACAACCAAACACAAACAGCGCCTTAGTAGTACGTCGTGCGCAAGATTACCGAATCCCAAGAACCCGAAGCCGGCTTTCGCCTCAATATCGGCGACTACGCGCGTGTCTTGTGGCGGAAGAAGTACTTCCTCCTCATTCCGCTGGTGATCTCGGTGGCGGTCACCGCGATCGGGTCGCGCTTCCTGGTTCCCGAATACGAGTCGGTTGCGATCGTGCGCATCTCGAGCACCCGCGACATGGGCGAGATGGAGCGCTTCATCGGCTTGTCGCGCTTTCACGACGACGAGGTGGGCGCCCAGCTCGAGGCCGATCTGTTGGGCAGCGCCTTCCTCGACGAGTTGATACGCTCCATCGGCATGGACCGGGACCCCGATTTAATCGAGCTGGCCGAGTACCAGCGCCAGAATCTCTACCCGGGTGTCACCACCGACGAGCTCGTCATGCGGCGTCTGCGTAAGTTCCTCCAGAGCCACATCAGCATCCATCGCGAAGGACCCAGCCTGTGGAAGCTCTCCTACGCCGACGCCAGCCCGGAGGCCGCGTACGTCATCGCCGACGCAATGACGCGCCTCTACATCGAGCGCAAACGCCGGCTGGCGATGAAGGACATCCAAGAGGTGAGCCAGTTCACCGAGGAGCAGTCGGCCGTCTATAAGGAGCGGCTCGACCGGTCCGTGCGCGAGCTCGAGCGTTTCCAGGAGCAAATGGCGTCGCGCGGCGCCGAGGCCAATCCGGTCACGCAGTCCAACGTGGCGCTGGCCGAGAAGATCCGAACCGATCTCGACTTCACCATTCGCAACGCGGAAACGACGCTGCAGCGCATCCGCGAGCGGTTGGTCGCGGTACTGGGAGGCGTTCCGAGCGGCGAACGCATCTTCTCCGATACCGAGATCCGCAAGCTCGAAAGCAACCTGGCCGCGCGCCGGGAAGCCGAGCTCATCGCCGACCTTTCCGCCACCGCCGCGCCCGCGCCGCTCTCGGAGACCGACGACATCGTCGAAAGCCAGATGGCGATCCAGCACCACCTGGGAACGCTGGTGGCGGAAAAGCTGTCCGACGTTCCCTACGACTATCGGCCGCTCGTGGTCGAGTATTTCTACCAGCAGATCCAGATCAACGCATACCGCCAGAAGCTCTCGCGCCTCGAGACGTACACGCGCGCGTTTCGCGCCCAGGTGCAACTCGCGCCGCAGCAGGACACCGAGCTCGCGCGCCTGCGCCAGGAAGTGGAGTACAACCGCGAGGTGTACAACACGTTTCGCGCCACCCAGACCTCGACCCAGGTCAGCGAAGCGGCCCAGAGCACCGACATCGGCGCGACGGTGGCGTTGGTGGAAGCGGCCAGCCGGCCGCTCGGACCCGTGCGCCCCAACAAGGTCAAGATCCTCGCGCTTTCGTTCATCCTGGGAGCCGGCATCGGAGCGGCCGGGCTCTTGCTCACCGAATTCTCCGACACGTCGTTCCGGTCGGTCGAAGACGTCGAGAAGCAGCTCGGTCTCAAGGTACTGGGTACGGTGCCGCGCTTCGAGAAGACGCGCTGGTTTCACGACTCGGCGCGCAAGCGTGCCATCATTTGGAGCATCACGGCCGTGGTGGCGACCGGGGCGCTGCTCACCGCCTTCTATCTGTTCGGAAAAACGACGCGCGAGCAGCTGATCGAGCTCAACGTCGAGAACGCGACCGCCGCACCCAGGGAGCCGGGCCCATGAGCACCGCGACCGACAAGAAGACCCCGACCATCTTCGAACTCTACGACGGCGAATCGCCCGTCGCCACCGAGTTGCGCCGGCTGTACCACAACGCCAAGCGTCGCGAGGATGGAGGACAGAACCGCACCTTCCTCATCACCAGTTCCAACCGAGGAGAGGGAAAGAGCACCATCTCGTCGTGGTTCGCCATGACCGTGGCGCAGTTTCCGTCCAAGAAGGTCGTCATCGTCGATACCGACCTGCGCCGCCCGCGCATTCACTCCATCTTCGGGCTCAACAACACGGTCGGGTTCAAGGACTGTCTGGCCGACAACGTCGACCCCATGG
>JAKEHA010000056.1 GCA_022615275.1 Candidatus Latescibacterota bacterium | reverse complement strand
GGGGGACGCCATGAGGTGGAGGCCGATGCGATCGTTCCCTCGAACGCGATTTCTGCAGCGCAAATACGACACGATACTGCGGCCTCTCGCGCTGCAGTTTGAGCGGAGAGGGACGATCGCATCGGCCGTCACCCACAGGCCAACCCCGTCGCATGTCTGACCTCGTCTTCACGCACGTGCGCAAGGAGTTCGACGGCGGTGTCGTCGCCGTCGAAGACTTTTCCCTCGTCGTTCCCAATCCGCGCATGGTGGTGCTGGTCGGCCCCTCGGGGTGCGGCAAGACCACGCTGTTGCGCATGATCGCGGGACTCGAGACGCTCACCAGCGGCTCCATCCACCTCGGCGAAGTGCGCCTCGACACCATCGCGCCGCGCGACCGCGACATCGCGATGGTGTTCCAGAGCTACGCGCTCTATCCCCACATGACCGTGGCCGAGAACCTGGGTTTCGGCCTTCGCATCCGCAAGACGTCGCGCGCGGAGATCGATCGTCGCGTGAGCGAAGCGGCCCGCACGCTCGAGCTGGATTCACTCCTCGCTCGCAAGCCCGCGCAACTCTCGGGCGGACAGCGCCAGCGCGTCGCCCTCGGGCGCGCCATCGTGCGCGAGCCGCGCGTGTTCCTCTACGACGAGCCCCTGTCCAACTTGGACGCCCGGCTTCGCACCGACATGCGCGCCACCATCCGGCGTCTCTACGACCGCCTGCGCACGACGTCGATCTACGTGACCCACGACCAGGTGGAAGCGATGACGATCGGCGACGTGCTGGTCGTGATGAACAAGGGGCGCGTCCATCAGGTGGGAAGCCCGGAGGCGTGCTACCGCGAGCCGGCCGACACCTTCGTGGCCTCGTTCCTGGGCAGCCCGGCCATGAACTTCGCGGACGGACGCATCGACGGCGACGCGGTCGTGATCGACGGGGGCACGCGGCTCGGGTTACCGCGGGCGGTGGCACTGGCCGCGAGCTCGCGCCCGGGCGTCGAGGTGCGCGTGGGCGTCCGCCCCGAAGACCTGCGACCGGGCTCGGGCGAGGTCGCGAACGCCGCGCCGCTCTCCGGCACCGTGGCCCTGCGAGAGCCGTTGGGGCACGAGACCTTGACCCACCTGCGCGTGGGCGGGGCGGACTGGGTGGCGCGCGGGACGCGGGAGTTCAGCCAGGACCCGGCGGGCCGGACTCCGGTGTTTCTCGACCTCGATCGAATGCATATCTTCTGGAAGGACTCGGGGCGGCGCGTCGGGTCCGCCGGCGAGCCGGCGACGGCGCGCGGCAGCACCGAAGCGCCCGCATGAGCGTTCTCATTCCGTGGCTCAACCGCGTGTTTCGCCGCCCCAACGTGGCGGGACGCGAGTCGAAGGAAGCCTACTCGCGCTGGGAGCACCACTGGGGCCGCGAGTTCGCCCGTCTCTTCATGGAACCGTCGGGGGACCTCTCGGGTAAGCGGTTACTGGACGTCGGTTGCGGGTTGGGGGGCAAGACGGTGGCGTACGCCGAAGCGGGCGCGCGCGCGGTGGGGACGGATCTGGTGGAGTCGAACGCGGTGCAGTCGCGCGAGTACGCGCGGGTTGCGGGGAAGGGAATCGAGTTCTTCGTCGGAGACGCCGCGGCACTCCCGGTGCGCGACGGCGCCTTCGACACCGTGGTCGCCAACGACGCCATGGAGCATTTCTCCGAACCGGAGCGGGCGCTTTCGGAAATGGTCCGCGTGCTGCGCCCGGGAGGTGCGATCTGGGTGTTCTTCACACCCCATTATTCGCCGCTGGGCTCGCACCTCTACGATTACGTGTACACCCCCTGGTGCCATTTGCTGTTCACGCGCGCCCAGCTCGCAAGCGGCATTCACGCCGTGCTGGTGGAGCGCGGCCAGAGCGCGGACACGATCGACGCGCGCGTGCGCGCGATCATGCAGTCGTTCGATCATGATATAAACCACATGAGCATTCGTCGATTCTTGAACATCGTGCAGAGCGTGCCGGGCGTGCGCATCGCGCGGCTCGACTTGAGGCCCGCGAAGTTCGGGGTACTCAAACCGCTGACGCGCGTGCCGGGGCTGCGCGAGCTGTTCACCGGCTTCGTCACGTGCCGGCTGGAGCGAGTGGCATGAGCGGCGTCGCCTCGTTGCTGACCGCGATGCGCGTCCCCGAGGAGCGCGACCGCACCCTGATGTGGGCGGTCGTGATCTCGATTTTGATTCACGCATCGCTGCTCGCGTTCGGGTTGTACAAGCGCGCGCAAGGCCTGGAAGTCGACTTGACGCGCGCGCAGGAACAGGAGGAACTCCCGGTCGAAGTGGCCCTCGTCGAACCTCCCTTGGTGCCCATTCCGACCGAGCGCACCAGCACCAACCTGTCCACGGTGTCGTCGGAGGCGAGCGACCTCGACCCGCGCGACACGCAATCGGACATCCCGAGCGGGCAGCAACTGTTGCAGCAGACGCCGCCCGCCGGGGGTGGGGAAGCCGACCGCGCCGACCAGGGCGAAGAGGCGAAGGGGGAGCGGGATGAGCGCGCGCTCCCCGAAGAGCAGGAGGGCTTGTCCGAGTCGCTGCGCCAGTCGCGCGAGACGAAAACGCTCGACGCCCCGCACGACTTCGCGCTCCCCGCCGAGCGGCCGGACTTCGGCGACGGCGGGTCGGCGAGCATGACCATCGGTAATATTACGCTCAACACGACGGCGTGGGACTTCGCGCCCTACCTGCTCGACTTGAAGCGGCGCATCCGCCAGAAGTGGATCCCGCCCATGGCGTTCGCCCAGCTCGGAGCCATCCATGGCTACACGTGGGTGAACTTCCGGATCTATCCGGACGGTCGCATGACGGCTCTCTCGGTGGTCGAAACCGAGGGACACGACTCGCTGCACCGCTCCAGCGAGAACGCGATCCGGGGCGCGGCGCCGTTTCGGCCCCTGCCCGATCACTTCCCGGAGGACTACCTCGAGATCACGTTCGGCTTCTATTATTTGCTACCCGGCGACGAGCTGCGCTACTTCCGGGACGGCCGTCCCATTCGCAAGGACGAACGCGCACGCGACGACGAGGGCTCGCCTTGATTCTTCCCCGGTCGTGTGCTACAAGGTGCCGATGATCCCCGTCCAGATTCGCCGTTGGGCGACGCGCGCGGGCCGCGTGGCCGTGTTCGTGTTTGCCCTGGCCGCGTTCATCGCGGCGTGCTCGTCGGACCCGCTCTCGCAGCTGGGTTCCGACAACGACCTCATCAACAGCACGCCGGGCGTGATCGTCCAGGACACACTCGAGCTCTTCGCCGACACGGTGCTCACGTATTACACCGCGCTGGCCGCGGACACGGTGCTCGAATTCGGGCGCGTGTCGGGCTACCAACGGACGATGGTGATCACGAATCCATTCTTGACGGCGTCCGATCACGCCGCCAAGACGGTGGCGAGCGCGGTCCTCCGATTGACCGCAAGCGACGTCGACGGCGCGTTCCCCGCGCGCTTCTATAGAGTGGCGCAGACCTACGCCGAGGGCGATTCGATCCCGACGCTCGATACGCTGGAAGTGGTCGTCGACCCGGACACGGGCAGCCCCAACCGGACGCTCCAGACCATTCCGCGCGAGTACCCGCTGCCGCCTGCGCTCGTAGAGGGATGGATCCGCGACGAGATCGAGCGCACGTCGCTGGCCGTGGTCTACACCGACGACGTCACCGACCGCATCGCCACCTTCAAGGCCAGACAAGCCGACGGTTCCGACAAGTACCGCGCGCAAGTCTTCGTCAACTTCGTCGGCGGCACCTCGGCGACGTTCCGCTGCAGCGACGACGCCACCTACGTGCGCCCCACGACCACAACGTCGAATCTGATCGTCTCCGACGGCTACGTGCGCCGAGTCCACCTGCGCGTTCCCTTCGACCAGCTACCGCCGGGATCCGCCGTCCACAACGCGCGCGTGCGCCTCTACCTGGTGCCCGGCTCGACGCTGGGCAGCAATCCCAATCTGATCGTGTTCATTCCGGAATCGGACGATCCTGCCAGCGAGGAGTTCCTCACCGGCCAATTGGTGACGGCCACGTCGTTCCAGGCCAGCGCCGACTACCTCGAGTTCACGATGACGAACGCGGTCGCGCTGACCTTGCAGGGGACGCTCGCGGACAACGGCATCGTGATTCGCTTCGACGCCGAGAACTCGGAGCTGCGCCAGGTGCAGTTCTACGGCTCGAGCGCGCCCGACAGTCTGCGCCCGCGCATCTACATCACGACCTCGACGCCCGCGGACTTCGATCCGCCGGGGGGGCCGTGATGCGGCGCGCGTCGCACGGGGCGACGGCGGCCATCGCGTGCGTGGCGCTCCTCGCTATGGCGCGCGCGCCTCGCGCGGAGTCGATCTTCGGGATGAACCTGCTCGGCGAGCGATTCGACGCCGTGGACGCGCGCGTGGCGGCACTGGGCGGCTACGTGCAAACGGTCGACGATTCGCTGGGGATCCTCCAGTACAACCCGGCCATGCTGGCGTGGGCCAAGCGCGTCACCTTCGCGGCTTCCGGTTACGTCACGCGCGACGCCAACCAGTCGCAGGACTACGAGCGCGTCGTGGTCGAGTCCAAGTTTTCGGCGCTGGGATTCGCGTTCCCGTTGTTCAAGAAGGCGCTCACCGCGTCGGTCGGGTATCGCGGTCGCTACGACCCCGACGGTGAGTTCAGCGTTCCCGGCGAGACCTCCTCGGGCGACGACTACAGCGACGTCTTCGAGCGCGCGGGCGGGACCTGGGCGGTTCCCATTACGGTGGCTGCCGATCTGGGACGCTACGCCAAGGTGGGCGGCACCTTCTCGCTCGAGCGCGGCACCATCGAGAACCGCTGGCTCACCGACTTCGCGGGGACCAACACGGCGGACGCCACCAGCGAACAGATTCGCGAGGTACGCGGGACCGGATTCGGCGCGGGCGTGGCGGTACGGCCCGTCGCCAGCGTGTCGATCGGTGTCGCTTACGAGGCAGAGATCGACTACGACGTCGACGTCACCGAGACCTTCACCAACACCAGCGCGGACACCAGCTACGAGGAGACCATGCAGCAGCCCGAGCGCTGGACGGCGTCGGCGTCCTGGCGCGTGCTGCGCGGCTTCACGGTGTACGCGGGCGCCTCGCTGTGCGACTTCACCAAGTTCGAGGGGCTCGACTTTCCGCCCGAGCGCCTGACCGAGGAGCGCATGGCGTCGTTCGGGCTGGAGTACCGATTCAAGGGCGCGCGCTTTCCGATTCGGGCGTCGGCGAGCTTCGAAGAGCTCGGGTACACGATGCCGGACGGGGAGAAGATCTCGCGCGTGGCATTGACACTCGGGAGCGGGCTGATCTTTCGGACCGGGCGCGGCAAGCTCGACATGGCGCTCATGTTCGCCCAAGTGGGATCCGTCGACACCAATACCTACGAGGACCAGCAGGTGCGCTTCTATATCAGCATCGCGGGCTCCGAGACCTGGTCGACCAAGCGCGAGGGACGCTACTAGAGTGAAGCAGGCTATCGCACTCGGACCGCGCGCGGGCGCGGCCATCGCGCTCGCACTCGTGTCGGCGTGCGGGCAGGGTAAGACCGCGGGTAAGTCGCCCGCGCCCACCCTCGCGCAGCAGCTCTCGACCATGCCCGCCGAAGACCAGCTCGCGTTCCTGAAGGACCTCGAGCGCCAGAAACCCGGCGACGCGACGGTCGCATTCCACCTCGGCAACACGTATTATTCCATGGGCAGCGCGCTCCCGGCCGACGAGAATTCCCAGGCGCTGGCCTACTACGACAGTGCGGTGACCGCCTACGCGCGAGCGGTCGAGATCGACTCGGCGTATTCCAAGGCCTACGTCAACATGGGCCTCGCGTACGACGCGGCCACTAAGCGCGCGGACGCGCGCCGGGTCCTGCGCAAGGCGATCGAGGTCAACCCGAACGATGTATTGGCCTACTGTCATCTGGGGCAGATCGAACAAGGCTACGGGGACTACGCAGAGGCGATCCGGTTGTACCAGAAGGCCCTCGTGATCGATCCCAACAGCGCGCAGGCGCACTACAATCTGGGTCTCGCGTTCGCGGAGAAGAAGTTGTTCAAGGAAGCCTTGGTCGAGTGGGAGACGGTGATCGCGCTCGACCCCGGCGGAGAGCTGGGAAAGACGGCTACGGAGAACGTGCGTATCATTCGTCAGTATCTGGAGGCAGCGCCCAAGTAGCATGAACGGTTCGTTCGTCACCATGGAAAGCGCGCGCGCGGGCGCGCGCGTCCTGCTCGCCATGAGCGGCGGGGTGGACTCCGCCGTGTCCGCGCTCACCCTGGTCGAAGCCGGCTACCGCGTGGTCGGGATGACGATGAAGAACTACTGCCACGGCGACTTCGACACCAAGGTGCCCGAGCGCAGCTGCTGCTCGCTGGAGGCCATCGACGACGCGCGTGCCGTGTGCCAGCGCATCGGGATTCGTCACATGGTGGTGAGCACCGAAGAGCTGTTCGGCCGCGAGGTGTATCACAGTTTCCTGGACGAGTACCGGCGCGGCCGCACACCCAATCCGTGCGTGCGCTGCAACTCGATCGTGCGCTTCGACACCCTGGTCGAGTGGGCCGACCGCATGGACTTCGACTACGTCGCGACCGGACATTACGCACGCGTGTTCCAAGCTCTGAGCGGGCGCCGTTACATCGCGCGTGCGTCGTCGAGTGCAAAGGATCAGTCGTATTTTCTTTCCGCGCTCGACCCGCGCGCTCTCGACCGCGTGCTGTTTCCGCTCGGCGACCGCGAGAAGGACGAGGTGCGCGCGCACGCGCGCGACGGGGGATTGCGCGTGGCCGACAAGCCCGACAGCCAGGACGTGTGCTTCGTCGCCACCAAGACGCTGCGCGAGTTCCTGGACGGCAAGGTCGAGATGACGCCGGGCGAGGTGACGACGACCGCGGGCGACGTGGTCGGCCGTCACGAAGGACTCGCGACGTACACCATCGGCCAGCGCAAGGGCCTCGGCATCGCGGCCGGTCGACCGCAGTACGTGGTCGCACTCGATACCGCGCGTAACACGGTGGTGCTCGGTGACGACGAGGATCTCTATCATAGAGAGTTGACGTGCGATCTGGTATGGATCGACGAAAGCGCCGCGCGATCCGCGAGCCCACTCTCCGCGCAGATTCGCTCGCGGCACGACGCGCAGCCGGTGTCGTCGCTCTCGGTCGAAGGCGGGCGAGCATGCGTCGCTTTCGCGACGCTTCAACGCGCCATGGCCCCCGGCCAGACCATCGCGTTCTACGACGGCGACGTCGTCGTGGGCTCGGGCGTCATCGCGGCCGCCGGCCCGTCGTAGGCGGCGGTTATCGTGTTGACGCGCGCCCGCGCGCTCGTTCTCGCGCCCGTTGTTGCGGTGATGGCCGCGTGGACGCCTGCATCCGCGAACGTCCGATCGCTCGATCCCTATCCTGTTACGATTCGTTACGAGCCCCGCTACAGCCGCGTGGCCGAGAAAGTCGACGCGATCACGCGCGAGGAATTGCCGCGCTTGATGTCGGAGTTGGGGCTTTCGCAGTTGGGCCCGATCGACATCGTCGTCACCGACGACGCCCGCGACTACGACGCGTCATTGACCGATCGCCTCCCCAACTGGGGCGTCGCCTTCGCCATCCTCGACGAGCAGCGCATTCTGGTCGACGTGCAGAAGGCCACGCGCGCCTACAACTCCTTGGACGAAGTCGTCCCGCACGAGCTGTCGCATTTACTAGTCCGCCAGCGCGTCCCGCACGCGCAATTACCGATCTGGTTCTCCGAAGGCTTGGCGCAGTGGCAGGCGCGCGAATGGTCGCTGTTCGATTCCTGGCAGCTCATGCAGGGCGTGTGGACGGGGAGCGTACCGCACGTCGAAGACCTCGCGCGCCAGTACCCGACCGACGAAACGCGCGCCCAGGACGCGTATCGCATCTCGTACGCCGCGTTCACCGACCTGTTCTCGGAAGTGGGCTTCACGAAGCTGCCGGAGTTCCTGGGCGCGGTGGAGGCCGGGGAGAGTTTCGCGCTCGGCTTTTCCGACTACTGGGGCTTCACCGTGGCCGACTACGCCGTCTACTTCCAGGACGACGTCGAGAAGCGCTACCGCAGCAAGGCCCTCGCCTTCCAGAGCGGGCCCCTTTTCGGCTTCGCCGCGCTGGTTTTCGTGGCCGTGGTCATCCGGCAATCGATCAAGCGGCGGCGGAAGTTCGCGCAGCTGGAGGAGTAGGGGTACGGCGCGTATTGACGCCTCGATCAGGATCGGGCATGCTCGTCACGCGGCACGTCATTCGTGATGGTGTGCTTGGAGAAGTTGCAGGCGGGCGTGACGTTCACACGGGTATCGCGGAGCAATGAATCGCAAACCTATAAGCGATATAGCCACGGCGGACATCGTCGAGCTTATCTCGAATGGCGTGGCCGAGGGGCGAGCGGTCGAGTATAAGACTTCGCTTCCGGGGTCGACGGATGCCGATCTCAAGGAGTTCTTGGCCGACGTCTCGTCGTTCTCAAATACCTCGGGCGGCGATCTGATACTTGGGGTGCAAACTGTGGACGGTGTGCCGACGGAAATCTCCGGCATCGCCGATCTTACTGAGGGTACGGTCCTCCGTTTGGAGAACATGATTCGCGACGGCGTGGAGCCGCGAATTCATGTTGAGACTCGCGTCGTTCCGATAGACGATCAGCGAGGTGTTGTTGTCATGCGCATCAGACGGAGTTGGCTACCTCCGCACCGAGTGACGTTTCGCGGGCACGACAAGTTCTACGCGCGAAACTCAGGAGGGAAGTATCCATTGGACACTATGGAACTGCGAAGCGCCTTTATCGCATCCGATCGTCTGTCGGTCCAGATATCCGATTTTGTGCGTGGGAGACTCTCCGACATCGCTGCCAATGTGACGCCGGTTCCGTTTCGCTCGGGGCCGAAGGTCGTTCTCCACATGATTCCACTCGAATCGTTTTCCCCGGGCACCGTTTTTCCAGTGATCGAGATGCGACGTGACCTGATGCACTTCGGGCCCTTGTACGCAACTGGTTGGGACTCCCGAATCAACCTTGATGGTGTGCTGCTCTACGCCAATGATGCGGCCGGGACCACGTACGCTTACACACAGTTCTATCGCAGCGGCGTTATCGAGGCGGTTAGTGGCTCTCTTATTAGAACCTATCTCAAAATCGCTTGAGCAGGATTGAGATCGATGCGAGCTGAACAAAGCCGAGGAAGTTGG
>JAKEHA010000055.1 GCA_022615275.1 Candidatus Latescibacterota bacterium | reverse complement strand
CGTACATCGTCATCCCCATTCAGCCCGTCCCCATCACGATGCAGACGCTGTTCGTCATGCTGGCCGGTGCGTCGATCGGACGCGGGTGGGGCTCGACGAGTCAGTGGCTCTACGTCGGTTTGGGCGCGGCCGGTGTGCCCTTGTTCGCCGGCGGTGCCAGCGGGCTCGGGATCCTGGGCGGACCGACCGGGGGATATCTGATCGCGTTCCTCGTGACGCCGTGGGTGGTGGGAACGCTGCTTCGTCGTTCGGAGAGGCTGTGGTGGCAGGCCTTTTCGTTCCTGGTCGGTAAGATCGTGATCCTCGCTCTGGGCGTGATGCACCTCACGCTGTTCTACACCCACGACCTGGGTCGAGCGATGACGGTCGGAGTACTTCCCTTCCTCCCAGGCGCCGCGTTCAAGATCATTGCGGCGCTTTCGATTTATCGCTCTTCGACCGCACTCGTTCGCCACTACCGCGCACGCCAGAGCTAGCCCAGTCCCCGCGGTTTCCCGCCCCGTGTGGCACACGAATTGCCAGATTGGGGCGTATGGTGTACTTCACGCGCACAAACCGGACCGTCGCTCCCCCTTTGCTCCTGGCCCTAATCGCTTTGTCGGCGTGCGCTTCCACCGGCTCCCAAGGCGGCGGGAGCGGCCTTGAGGGCCGAGGCAAGAACAAGAGCGAAAAGGGCGGAAAGTCGAGCCCGTCGGCCGAGAACGCGCGCCTCAAGGTCGAGCGCGATCGCCTCGTCCAGGCCAACCGGCTCCTCGAGCAGGAGCTGGCGGAAGCCCACGAGGACCTGCGTCGCGTCGAGCGGCAGTTCGCGATCTACGAGGAACGCCTCGCCTCCGAAAACGGCAAGGCCTCGTCGGTGGCGGCTTCGGCGGAAGCGCGCATTCGGTGTGAGAAGCTCGCGCGCGAACGGCCCGACGTGCTCCCCGATTCGACCCTGGCCTACGTGAAGGACCTCATCGACACGTCGGAGCGCTTGATCCAGAAGCAGAATTACGCCGCGGCGCAGTTCTTCGCGGAACGCGCGAACCATACCATGAGCAGCGCCGAGCGTCGCGCGAACGTCGAGGGTGCCGCGACTACGCGCAAGGTGACCGTCGAGGCGGCCAACGTTCGCGAGGGACCGGGCCAGAGCTATCCGGTCGTCGAGCGCCTCTCCCACGGCGCCAGGCTCCTGTGCTGGGGCGAAGCGAACGAGTGGTACCACGTGCGCACCGCGAAGGGCGCCGAGGGCTGGATACACGCCTCCCTGGTCCGCTGAACCTTTCCCACCCAGCGAAAACCGAGGGGACGCTACGCAAGCGCGTAGTGGACGCAGTTCTTTCCGGCGGCCTTGGATTTGTACAGCGCGCGGTCGGCGGCGTTGAAGAACTCGCGCCGGTTGCCGCGGAACACCGACACGCCGATGCTGACCGTCACCTTGACCGTGATATCGGTCTCGGGAACGTTGAAGCGAATCGTCTCGATCGCAGCGCGGATCTTCTCCGCGACCTGCTGCACGCCGCCCTCGTCGGTGTCGGGCAGGAGGATGGCGAACTCCTCGCCCCCGTAGCGGGCCACGATGTCGGTGTCGCGCACGGTGTCCTTGAGCACGGTCGCCACCGTCTGCAGCAGGAGATCGCCCACCGCGTGCCCGAACTTGTCGTTGATCCGTTTGAAGTCGTCGAGGTCCAGAATAGTGAGCGCCAAGTGACCGCGGTGGAGGTTGACGCGCGTCAGCTCGGTGTTCATCAGGTTCCAGAAGTGCCGATGATTGAAGAGCCCGGTCAGTCCGTCGGTCACCGACAGTTTCTCCAGGCGCTCGTTCATCTCCTGCAGGCGGTCGTTCTGCGTATTGAGAATCTTGTTCTTGTACTGCAGCTCCGCCTGCCACAGCGTGATGCGCGACGCCATCTCGTTGAAGGTATCGATCATCACGCCGACTTCGTCGTCGAACCGCTTCGGAATCTTGACGCCGACGAGACCTTCGTTGATGCGCTTCGCGCCCTGCTGAAGATCCTTGATGGGCTTGAGAAACGACTGCGCGATGCGCAGCGCGAGCAGGATCGCGATCGCTCCCACCGCGAGCACGGCCACCCAGATGCGCCGCTGCGCCTCGATGACCGGCGACATCGCGGCGACGTAATCCTCTTCGTACACCAGCCACCAACCGGGTTCGTCGAGGTGAACCTTGCTGTGGAAGGCACTGCGGTTGCCGTACGTGTCGCGCCGCTCGACGATAATGGGGCCGTCCTGGCGCGTTGGCACCCGCATCGCCTCCGTGCCGACTTTCTGTGTGGTGGCCTTGCGCGGCTGGGTGAGAAACCGCCCCTGCGCGTCGAGTATGAATAGATCTCCACCCGGTCCGAGCTTGACGTCGTCGAGAAGCTCGCCGCACTGAGTCAAATCCACGCGCGCCGCCAGCCAGGTCTGCTTCAACCGCGCGACGGTGCTATCGCGGGTGGCGACGAAGACCCATTGGTGCACGCCCCGCTCGCTCGCGATGGGGCGCGACGCGCCGGTCTCGAAACCGCTCTCGCCCAGCTCCAGCCACGCCTCTGCGGCCGACCCGGACGCGTTGGCCACGCTTCCGCCCGCCGACGCCACCGTCCGGCCCGACGAGTCGAGCACGAGCAGCTCTCCGTAAGATGGATAATTGCGTCGCACGAGCCGCAGGTATTGGGTCAGCTCCTCGCGAGCGGCGACGGCGGTGGCCGGGTTGTCCGCCCGCGCGTAGCGGTCGACGTTGTCGCGCAACGCGCCCGCTTCGGCCAGGCGGGAAAGCTCCGAGAGCTGGCGGTCGTGCCACTTCCGTAGCCGTGCGGCGGTAGTCGTCAGCGTCGACGGCAACTGTTCCGTCAATTGCTCGGCGAGGAAATTTCCGGTGCTGTGGGTCGTGGCCAGCCCGACCACGAACGACGTGGCCATGACGCTGGCCGCGACCAGGAGCGTGACCTTGGCCGAGAAGCTGTCGCGAATCTTGTTGAGCGGCTTGACGCGCATGTCGAATTCTCCCGAAGCGGGAGTAAGCACAAGTGGGAGAGCAAGAAAAGTACACAAAGGCCCGCGTGGAGGCGGGCCTCGGTGGGAAAACTTTGCCGGGATGAGATCGCGTGGCCGCGGGGAACGACCGGCAACGACGCGGCCCTACGCGAACGCGAGCTTGATGAGCGCTTTCTGCTCCAGCGCGTGGGCCTTGGCCGACCCCGTGGCTGGACTCGCGCTCTCGTAGCGCTTGATGCTGGAGACGTGGCGTCCACCCAGGGCCGACTTCAGACGCGGTCGCATGTAGCCGAGCGCGCCCATGTTGGCGGGCTCCTCCTGGACCCACACGATCTTCGCGGTCTCCGGGAACGCGCGCAGGGCCTCGGCCACCGCCGCCTCCGGGAACGGGTAGAACTGTTCGATGGTGACGATCGCGCGGTCCATTGCCCCCTGCGCGGCGCGCTCGGCGCGCAGCTCGTGCGCGATCTTGCCCGAGCATACCAGCACGGCGCGCACGTTGTTCGCTTCCGGGTCGCCGAGGACGGGCCGGAACGCGCCGTTGGCCAGCTCGTCGACGTTCGAGCACGCGGCATCCGCGCGCAGCATGCTCTTGGGCGTGAAAACAATCAGCGGCTTTCGCCACGCGCGCAGCGCCTGCCGGCGCAAGAGGTGGAAGTACTGCGAGGCCGTCGAGGGCTGGCAGATTTGCATGTTGTCGTGCGCGGCCAGTTGCAGGAAGCGTTCAATCCGCGCGCTCGAGTGCTCGGGCCCGTTACCCTCGTGCCCGTGCGGAAGCAGCAACACCAGCCCCGACAGCAGTCCCCACTTGTCCTCGCCGGCGCTCACGAATTGGTCGATGATGATCTGAGCGCCGTTGGCGAAGTCGCCGAACTGCGCCTCCCAGAGCACCAGCGCGTCCGGGTACTCACGGCTGTAGCCGTATTCGAAGCCCATGGCCGCGGCCTCCGAGAGCGGGCTGTCGACCGCGACGAACTCGGCTTGGCCTTCGGCGACGTGTGCTAGCGGCATGTACGCCTGACTGGTGCGGATGTCGATCAAGGCCGCGTGGCGGTGATTGAACGTGCCGCGCCGCGAGTCCTGACCGGTCAGGCGAATGCGAACCCCGGACGTCACCAACGAACCGAACGCGAGTGCTTCCGCCATGCCGAAGTCCACCTTGCGCGTGCCCTCGGCCATCTCGACGCGCTGCTGGAGGAGCTTCGCGATCTTGGGGTGGGGGTTGAATCCATCCGGCACGCGTGTGATGCGCGCCGCGATCTCGCGCACGCGCTCGATCGGCACGCCGGTTTCGACGCCGTACGCCGGGTCGTAGGGCCCGCCCACGTAGCGGCCCCAGAACTCGGGCAGCTTCCAAAACACCGGGCGCCGCTCGTACTGGCGCCCCTTCTCCTGGCCCTCGCGTAACCCCGCGGTGGCGCGCGCCTTCATGGTCTCGACGGTCGCGGCGTCGAGCCCCAGCTCCTGCGCATAGACTTCCCACGCCAGCGGGTGCTTCGCGATCTTGTCGTACAACACCGGCTGCGTGATGGTCGGATCCTCGATCTCGCTGTGGCCATAGCGGCGGAAACCGATCACGTCGATGAGGACGTCGCTGTGGAAACGGCGGCGGTATTCGGAGGCCAGCTTGCCGGCCCACCACACCGCGCCCGGCGCCTCCGCGTTGACATGGATGACCGGCATCGAGACGCGCTTGGCGGTTTCCGACGAGAAACGGGTGCTGTGCAGCGCAATCGGCTCGGCGGTGAATCCAATCAGATTGTTGACGATGACGTGGATCGTCCCGCCCACCTCGTAGTACGGGATGTCGGCAAAGTTCAACGTCTCCGACGCGATCCCCTGGCCGGCGAAGGCGGCGTCGCCGTGCAGCGTCACCGGCAGGATGCGTTCGATGCCGGTGGCACCCCAGCGTTCCTGGCGCGCGCGCACCCGCCCCATGATCACGGCGTCCACGGCTTCCAGGTGGCTGGGATTGGTGGAAAGATGGACCTCGATGTCGCGGCCCGAATGCGTGCGATAGCGGCCGGTGGCGCCGATGTGATACTTGACGTCGCCGCTGCCGAGCACGCTGCGGGGGTCGACGTCCTCGATGCCGGCGAAGATGTCCTCGATGGGCAGGTTGACGATGCTCTTCATCACGTTCAAGCGGCCGCGGTGGCTCATCGCGATGTAGAGGTACTCCGCACCCAGACCACCCGAGGCGTCCAGGATCGAATCGAGCAGCGGGATCAGCGCCGCGACCCCTTCCACCGAGAAGCGCTTGCTGCCGACGTATTTCGTATGCAGGAACCTCTCGAAGAGTTCGGTCTCCATGAGACGCTCGAGAATCCAGTGCGCGTCGGGCGCGGGGGGCCCCGCTTCGATGGCCTCGCGCATCCACTCGACGCGATCCTTCTCCACCATGTGCATGAACTCGAAGCCGATCTTGCCGCCGTAGAGCGATCGCCACGCCTCGATCTCGCGCGCATCCGCGGTCGCGCGCGCCTCGGCGATATCGGGGTGCTCGAAGGGCTCGATGCGACCCATCGGGTCGAGGTCGGCCAGGAGGTAGCCCCACCGACGATACGCGTCGGCCAGAGGATCGGGTGGTGAAACGGCGATGGACTCGGGACGGGAACGGGAGGTCGGTTGGTTCATTCGGACATACTCGCAATTCTCGCTGGTCGATGTGCCGGCAACGGCACTCCGTCGCCGAAACGATGCGCGCGGCGCTTCTCCAAGTGCCGCGTCTAGCCGCAGTTAATTAACACGGGCCTTTTTCGCCTGTCAAACAAGGCTTTTCCGGCTCCGCTCGGTGCGCGCTGCGGGGCGCCGCCCAAGCGCCGAAATCATTCTACCACAACGGGATAACGGGACAACACAAAAACGTGCTTGATCCCCTTGTGGGCCCGTGCTATTGTATCGGTCCCTGCACTATGGCGTTCAGTTCCTGAGCGCTTAAGAAAGATCCCGGGTTTCGCCCGGGATCTTTTTTTGCGCGCCTACTGCGCCAGAATCCGGTCGATGGTCGTCATCGCGTCGGGTCCAAGCCGCGCCACGACCCCGAGCGCGCCCAGGTTCTCCGTGACCTGCTCCCGCTTCGTCGCACCCGTGATCACCGAGCTTACACGCGGGTTCTTCAAACACCACGCGATCGCGAGCTGCGCGCGTGAGCAGCCCAATTGGTCGGCGACCGCCTCGAGCTTCTTGACCTTCTCGATTCTCGGGCGCGCCGATTCCCCCACCAGTTCTTCCCGCAGCCACTCCATTCCCGGGAGCTCAGCGCGCGTTCCTTTGACGGGTCCACGGTCGTACTTGCCGGTCAAGAGTCCGCTGGCCAACGGGCTCCAGATCGTCGTCCCCAGTCCGATATCGTCGTAGAGATGCGCGTATTCCCTCTCCACGCGATCGCGGTGGAACATGTTGTACTGCGGCTGTTCGGCCGCGGGCCCGATGAGGTGCTCGCGCTGGGCGATCGCGGCCGCTTCCGCGATCTCGTCCGCGCTCCACTCGCTCGTCCCCCAATACAACGCCTTGCCCTGCGCGAGCACGTGATTGAGCGCGCGCACGGTCTCTTCGATGGGCGTCTCCGGGTCCGGGCGATGGCAAAACAGAATGTCGACGTAGTCGAGCTGCAGACGCGAGAGCGACCGTTCGGTCCCCTCGATGATACGCTTGCGCGAGAGGCCCTTGTCGTTCGGGCCCTTGCCCCCCCAAAACAGCTTGGTCGATATCACCAAGTCGGAGCGCTTCCAGCCCGCGCGCCGGATCACGTTGCCCATGACCACTTCGGCTTTGCCCGAGGCGTAGGCCTCCGCGTTGTCGAAGAAGTTGACGCCGCGCTCGAACGCCTCGGTCATGCACGCGAAGGCGATGTCTTCGCCCACCTGCGCCCCGTAGGTGACCCACGCCCCGAGCGAGATCGCGGATACCCTGAGGCCCGATCGTCCCAGCCGCCTGTACTCCATGCCTCTCTCCTTGTTCGTGTGGTCGCTCGATTGACGAAGCGACCGCCGCGCGCGATACTCGCGCGATGAGTCCGCCACCCCGCGTCGTCGCCCTCGCCGCCAGCCTGCGCGAGGGGTCCTTCAATCGCAAGCTCGTGCACATCGCCGCCGACGGGCTGGAACGCGCGGGCGCGACCGTCACGCGCCTCGATCTGCGCGACTATCCGCTGCCGCTCTACGACGCGGACCTGGAGAAGTGGGACGGCTTGCCGCGCAACGCGCTCGCGCTCAAGGACGTGTTCGCCGCGCACGACGCGATGCTCTTCACGCTGCCCGAGTACAACGGCAGCGTGACACCGCTGTTCAAGAACACGGTCGACTGGGCGTCGCGGCCGACTCCAACGGAGAAGAGCGGGCTCACGTGGGCGCGCAACAAGCCGGCGGCGCTCACGTCGGCGTCGAACGGCGCGCTCGGCGGACTGCGCGGACTCTATCACGCGCGTTGGGTCCTGCAAACGTGCGGGATGATCGTCATTCCGCAGCAGAAGGCGCTCTCGAAGGCGGCCACCGCGTTCGACGCGAACGGCGACCTGATCGATCCCAAAGAGCGCGACGCCGTCTACGCCGTCGCCTCGGCGTTGGTGGAGTTGGCGGGGAAGCTCGCGCGCTAGACCGCGAACGCCTCCGCGTTCCACTCGATCCCCAATTCGCTGGGCGGCGCCATGTATCCCGCCAGCGCCGACGACGCGACCACCGACGGGCTGGCGAGATATCCTTCTCCGCCGACACCCATTCGATTCTGCCAGTTGCGATTGAACGACGTGATCGCGCGCTCGCCGTGCTTGAGCGCGTCCGGTCCCTGCCCGAAGCACGGGCCGCACCACGACTGTCGTATCTCCGCACCGATCGAGCGCAGCACGTCCGCCACCGACTCGCCGCCCAGACGCGCGTCGGGGCGCTCGATCAGGCGCTTCACGCCACCTGACCCGGGGAACACGATCAACGGTTTCTCCGCCCGCTCGAAACCCGCCTCGCGCGCGCGCTTGACGACCAGCGCCGCTTGCAGGAGGTCGTCGTAGCTCCCGTTGGTGCACGACCCGATGAACGCCTTGTCGAAGGTGATGCGCTCGCGCGCGATCTCGTCGGCCGGGAAGGCGTTGCCGGGGCTGAACGGTTTCGCCACCATCGGCACCACCTTCGATAGATCGAGCACTTCGTCGATCTCGTAACGTGCGTCCGCACCCGGTGTCACGCGCGGATACGGCAGATCCGCGAAGCCCTTGGTCGCGTACCAGGCATAGGTGACGTCGTCGGGCGCGAAGATCCCGTTTTGCGCTTCCGCCTCGGCCATCATGTTGGCGATGGTGTTTCGATACGCGATGGGAAGCTGGAGGTTGGCATCGACCAACTCGACCGACATGCCCTGCGCCTGTTTGGCTCCCCATCCCTCGAGCAGCTTTAGCACGACGTCCTTGCCCGTCACCCACGGCTGCAGCTTGCCGGTGAACACGACGCGGCGGGCGCGCGCGGGCGTGAAGTACACGTAGCCGGTGGCCCATCCGAAGCCAAGCGTGGTCGAACCCACGCCGATGCCGACCGCACCGTAGGCCCCGTACGCGCGCGAGTGCGAGTCCGCGCCGGGAATGAACTGACCGGGATGGATCAACCCCTGCTCGGGAAAATAGAAATGAAAAATGCCGTCGCCGGGCGTGGCGTAGAACGGCTTCTCGAGCGCGTTATGCTCCGCGAACGCGCGCCCGATGCGGGTCTGCTTTTCGTCGGCCTCGGCACCGGTGAACACGAAGTGGTCGTTCGCGATGGCCGCCTGGCGCGGGAAGATGGTACCGCGCGCGATCTGATCGAAGGTGTGGATGGCGAAGGGCGCGGTGCCGTCGGAGGCGGGCAAGAGATCGGCGAACACGCGCAGCGTGCGCCCGGGCACCACGCGCGCGTCCTTGTCGACGCGGTGCGCCCACACGATCTGCTCGGTGGCGGTGAGCGCTCGTGCGGTCGCTTCGTCGGGCCATTCGACCGACGGCGTTCGCGCCACCGACTCTCGAAACTCGCGCCGGCCGATTGCAAAGATGCCACCCGAGCGGCGAATCTCGTCTTCCTTGGGTGTGAGCGCCACCGATTGGTAGGTCCTGCCGCGCGTCTCGTTGGTCAGCGTGCGGGATTCGGGCACGTACGCGAAGCGGTCGCCGTCCTGCGCGTCCGCCACCGCTTCGGCACTCTGCACGACTTCCAGGCCGAGGTTGAGCGCGTTGCGTCGAAAGATGTCGCCGACATTGCGGCCGCACACGATCACCATCTCGAGGCCGGCCTCTTCCGCGATGGCACGCAGTCCCGCCGGGCTCATCTCGCGCGAGGACCCGATGGCGAAGCGGTCGCCGGCCACCAGAAAGGTCTCGCCGCGATGGACGCGGGCGCGGAAATCCGGCATCAGGAACCGGAACGCGCCCTCCTTCCAGTGCTTGTCGAGGGCGTCGAGGCTTTCGGAAACGCAGTCCTTGGCGGGCGTGATCTGGTCGGTATCGATGGCGTCGAGCTTCTGGCCCGGGTGCTTGGGGTCCCAGAATATCAGCGCGGTGCCGCGGACGACGCGATGCGCGTCGGTGACTCCCGCTTCCAGCGGCCGTTCGATCTCGTCCGGCGTGACCCCCGGTTTCAGCTTCGCCGGCCGCATGTGGTGCGCGTCCTGGGTGGCCATCGATACCTCCCGCGCAGTATACACGATTCCCGCGCCCG
>JAKEHA010000315.1 GCA_022615275.1 Candidatus Latescibacterota bacterium | reverse complement strand
GCGTCGGACCGGCCGGTCATCGGCTGGTTCGCGCGGTGCCCGGCGACTGGCGCGAAGTATCCATCAACTACCCGGCGCTGGTGACCGACATCGATCCCGGCGACCGCATCTTGATGGGCGACGGCGAGATCGAGCTGCGCGTGCGCTCGAAGAACGCCACCGACGTCGAGTGCGAGGTGGTGGTGGGCGGCGAGCTCAAGCCCAACAAGGGTGTGAACGCGCCCGGGGTCAAGCTGCGCGAGACCGTGCCGACGGAAAAGGACCTTCTCAATGTGGACTTCGGTATCGCGCACGGTGTGGACTACTTCGCGCTGTCGTTCGTGCGCACCGTGGAAGAGGTGCGGCGCCTGCGCTGGGTGTTGCGCGAGAAGGGCGCCGACATTCCCATCGTCGCCAAGATCGAGAAGCGCGAAGCGCTCGACAACCTGGAGCAGATCCTGGATGCCTCCGACGCGGTCATGATCGCGCGCGGCGACCTGGGGCTCGAGCTGCCCATCCAGCAGGTGCCGTTGATCCAAAAGGACGTGATCCGCAAGGCGCTGGAAGCGAGCAAGCCGGTTATTACGGCCACCCAGATGCTGGAATCGATGATCCAGAACCCGCGCCCGACGCGCGCCGAGGCGGCCGACATCGCCAACGCGGTCTTCGACGGCACCGACGCGGTGATGCTTTCGGGCGAGACCGCGTCGGGCAAGTACCCCATCGAAGCGGTGCGAACCATGGCGGAAGTGGCGGAGGCGAGCGAGGCGCGCATCGAGTACGCCGCGCGTTTCGCGCAGGTCGCGGTCGACGTGACCAAGAGCATCCCCGAGGCGGTCGCGCACGCGGCCTGTTTCACCGCGCTCGAGATCGGTGCGCGCGTCATCTTGTGCTGCACGCGTTCGGGCCAGACCGCGCTGTACGTGTCCAACTATAGAGCGCCGACCAAGATCGCGGTCATCAGTCCGCACGAACCCACGCTCAAGCGCACCATGCTGTTCTGGAACACGACCTCGGTGAAGATCGAGGCCACGCGCGACACCGACACCATGATCCAGGCCGCGAAGGACGCGGTGGTGGCCGCGGGTGTCGCGCAACGCGGGGAACGCGTCGTGGTCGTCGCGGGCGTGCCCGTCGACGTTCCCGGAACCACCAACATGATCAAAGCCGACGTGCTGTGAACGCGCTCAAGGATCGCTACCCCTTCTACGTAGCCAGCGAACCCGTTTACGCGAACGCCGACCTGCCGGTGACCGACAAGTACACGGGGAAGACGGCGACGCGCGTGGCCATGGCCGACGACGCCGCCGTCGACACCGCGATCGCGCGCGCGGTCGACGCCGTGGAGCCGATGCGCTCGCTCGCGGCCTACGAGCGCCAGGCGGTGCTCGCGCACTGCGCGCGCCGCTTCGGCGAGCGCTCGGAGGAGCTGGCGTACGCGCTGTGCGTCGAAGCCGGCAAGCCCATCCGCGACGCGCGCGGCGAAGTCGCGCGCTTGATCGACACCTTCCGCGTGGCCGCCGAGGAATCGGTGCGCATGGTGGGCGAGACGCTCCCGCTCGACATCTCGGCGCGCGCTCGCGACTACCGCGGCATGTGGAAGCGCGTGCCGCTGGGCGTGTGCTCGTTCATCACGCCCTTCAATTTTCCGCTCAATTTGGTCGCGCACAAGGTGGCTCCGGCGCTGGCGGTGGGCTGCCCGTTCGTCCTGAAGCCCGCGAGCGCCACACCCGTGGGGGCGCTGATCGTCGGCGAGGTGCTGGCGGAGACCAAGCTCCCGCGCGGCGCGTTCTCGATCCTGCCCGTGCGCGGCGAGAAGGCGGCGCGCTTCGCCGAAGACGAACGCATTCGTCTGTTGAGCTTCACCGGATCACCCGCGGTGGGTTGGGACTTGAAAGCGCGCGCCGGAAAGAAGAAGGTGGTACTCGAGCTGGGAGGCAACGCGGCCGTGATCGTCGACCAGGACGCCGATCTCGACGACGCGGTCGAGCGGGTTGTGTTCGGCGCCTTCTACCAGTCCGGGCAGAGCTGCATCGCCGTGCAGCGCGTGCTCGTGCACGAACGCGTCTACGACGATTTCAAGCGGCGCCTGGTCGAAGCGACGTCGGCGCTGCGCACGGGCGATCCCAAGCAGGAAGGTACCTTCGTCGGACCCATGATCTCGGAAACGGAGGCGGAGCGGCTGCACGGGTGGATCGAGCAGGCAATCGAGCGCGGCGCGCGCGTCCTCGCCGGGGGGACGCGCGAAGGTGCTATGCTGGCCGCGACACTGCTCGAAGGCGTCCCCAAGGACGCCGACGTGTGCGCCAAGGAAGCCTTCGGTCCGGTGGCGGTGCTGTCGTCGTTCCACGACTTCGACGCCGCGCTCGACGAGGCGAACGACAGCGTGTACGGCCTTCAGGCGGGTGTGTTCACTCGCGATTTGTATCGAGCCCACCGCGCGTGGGACCGGCTCGAAGTGGGTGCGGTGGTGGTCGGCGACGTGCCGTCGTGGCGCGTCGACCACATGCCGTACGGCGGCGTCAAGGAAAGCGGGCAGGGACGCGAGGGTGTGCGATTCGCCATGGAAGAAATGACGGAGATCCGTCTTTTCATCCTGCGAACACCGCCCGCGCGACCCGATCGCAGCTAACCGGCCCGCGCGGCTCTACTCACGGAAAGGACGACGAAATGAAACGGTTCCTGCTCGTGCTGGGCATGGTTTCGGTGGTCGCGATCGGCTTCGGCTGCTCGAAGAAGGGCGGCGACAAGAAAGCGGACGCGGCCTTCGAGACGCTTGCGAACGCGTACATCGAGACCCTACTGCAGATGAATCCCGAGGCGGCGACCCTTCTCGGAGACCACCGGTTCGACGATCGCCTGAACGATCGCTCGATCGCGGGTGTCACAGCGCAGGCGACGGCCAACGAGGAATACCTTTTCAAGCTGAATGAGATCGACCGCACCCAGTTGAGCGATGCCAACGCGGTCGACTACGACATCATGAAGCTCAACCTCGAGCGCGGCATCTTCGAAGCGCTGGAATTGCGCGAGCACGAGTGGAACCCACTCTATTACAACATGGGCGGCGCGGTGTACTCGCTAGTCGCGCGCGAGTTTGCGCCCGTCGAGCAGCGACTCGCGTCGGTCGAGGCGCGCGTGAAGGCCGTGCCCACGACACTGGCGGTGGCGAAGGCCCAGCTGCAGAACCCGCCCAAGGTGTTCACCGAGACCGCGATTCTGCAGAACCAGGGCAACGTCAGCCTGTTGAAGGAGGAGCTTGCTCCCTTCATCCAGCAGGCCCCGTCGATGGAGGCGCAATTGAAGCCCGCCATCGACGCGGCCGTCGCCGCGCTGGAAGAGTACGGCACCTGGCTCGAGAAGGATCTCCTGCCGCGCTCGAACGGTGAGTTCAGATTGGGAGATGCCAAGTGGCGCAAGAAGCTCCGCTTCTCGCTCGACTCGGACCTCTCCAAGGAAGACATCTTGGCGCGTGCGACCGCCGACTTGCAGGCCACCCAGCAGGCCATGTACGCGACCGCGCTCCCGCTCTATAAGAAGTTTTTCCCAGACGTCACCGACCAGGCCAAGCTCGGCGACATGAAGCACGTCAACAAGGCCGTGCTCGACAAACTGGCCGAGAGCCGCCCCGACAACGAGACCATCGTGAAGGAAGCCGAGGAGACCCTCGACGCGGCCATCGCCTTCACGCGCGAGAAAAAGCTCGTCACGGTGCCCGACGAGCCGGTCAAGATCATCGTCATGCCGGAGTTCCAGCGCGGCGTGGCCATCGCGTACTGCGAGACACCCGGGCCGCTCGAACCGCAGGGCGAGACGTTCTACGCCATTTCGCCGACGCCGGAGACTTGGACGCCGGAGCGCACGGAGTCGTTTTTCAAGGAGTACAACGACTACATGCTCTACGACTTGACCGTGCACGAAGCGGTTCCGGGACACTATCTGCAGGGCACCCACTCGAACAAGTTCAAGGCTCCGACACTGGTGCGCGCGATCTTCTACAGCGGGTCTTTCGCGGAGGGGTGGGCCGTGTACACGGAGAAGGTGATGGCGGATGCCGGTTTCGGCGGCGACGAAGTGCGCATGCAACAGCTCAAGATGCGCCTGCGCGTCATTATCAATGCCATCATCGACCAGAAGATCCACACCGAAGGCATGACCGAAGAAGAGGCGATGGCGCTCATGATGAACGAGGGCTTCCAGGAAGAGGGCGAAGCGGCCGGCAAGTGGCGGCGCGCGTGCCTGACCTCGACCCAGTTGTCGACCTACTTCGTCGGGAGCGCGGAAGTCGAGGACATTCGCAAGGCGTACGAGACGAAGAACCCGAACCCGGACCTGCTGGCGCTGCACGACCAGATGCTGTCCTACGGGACCCCGGCGCCGAAGTACGTCAAGCGCATGATGGGGCTGTAGACGCCGCGCCGGCGGCGTGGTAAGTTCGCGGAACGCGTTTAGCGTCCAATTCGGCCGCATGAGAAGAGGATTCAATGTCAGCTAATGCAACCATCGTCGTCGGTGTCCCGAGGGAGACGTTTCCGGGCGAGACGCGCGTGGCCATGGTGCCCGCCGTCGCCGCCGTGCTGGCCAAGTCGGGCGCGCAGGTCGCGATCGAGCGCGGCGCGGGCGAGGCGTCGGGTTATACCGACGCCGCCTATGAGGCGAAGGGTGCCTCGCTCGCCTCGCGCGACGAGGTCTTCGCGCGCGCCCACGTCGTCGCCCACGTGCGCGTGGCCGGGGCCAATCCGGCGCTCACGCGTGACGACGCACGCCGCTACCGCCGCGGGCAGCTCGTGGTCGGCATGGCCGATCCTCTGGGCGAGCCGGAGGCGATACGCGAGTTCGCGTCAACGGGTGCGTCGCTGATGGCGTTGGAGCTGGTGCCGCGCATCACACGCGCGCAGAGCATGGACGTGCTCTCGTCGATGGCGACGGTGGCCGGGTACAAGGCCGTCTTGCTGGCCGCCAACGCGCTCCCGCGCATGTTCCCGATGATGATGACCGCCGCCGGCACCATTACTCCCGCGCGCGTGTTCGTGGTGGGCGCGGGGGTGGCGGGACTGCAAGCGATCGCGTCGTCGAAGCGCCTGGGCGCGGTCGTGCACGCGTACGACGTTCGCCCCGCGGTCAAAGAACAGATACAGAGCTTGGGCGCCAAGTTCGTCGAGCTCCCCGTCGAAGCCGCCGACGCCGAAGACAAGGGCGGCTACGCGCGCGAGCTGGGCGAGGAGTTCTATCGCAAGCAGCGCGAGTTGATGGCGCGCGTGGTGGCCGAGAGCGACGTCGTCATCACGACCGCGATGATTCCAGGCAAAAAGGCGCCCGTGTTGATCACGGGCCAGATGCTCGCGAAGATGGCGCCCGGCTCGGTGGTGGTCGACCTGGCGGCTGAACGCGGCGGCAACGTCGATGTGACGCGCGCGGGCGAAACCGTGCAGGTGGGCGGCGTGCGCGTGATCGGGGCCGTCAATCTGCCGGCCACGATGCCGTACCACGCCAGCCAGATGTACGCGCGCAACGTCGCGTCGTTCTTGCAGAATATGATCAAGGACAACGCGATCGCGTTGTCGACCGACGACGAGGTCGTGCGCGACACATTGGTGACGCGCGACGGCGACGTGGCGAGCGCGGCGCTGCGCGAGCGCCTCGGGCTGGCCACGGCGACGGCCGCCCGTTAGTCTGGTTCCGAGCGACGGGACCCGCCGAACCGGGTTCCCCTAACCGAATCCACGAAATCCTATGAGGATCGGCATCATCGGTCTTCCGCAGACCGGTAAGAAGACGTTGTTCTCGCTTCTGGTGGGGCCGGCGGCGTTGTCGGGGCACACCGACGCGCGCGCGGCCGCGCGCGGCATGGCCGACGTGCGCGACCCGCGCTTCGACCGCCTGGTCGAAATGTACCGGCCCAAGCGCCAGGTGCGCGCGCGCCTGGAGGTCGTCCTGTGCCCGAGTATCGAGGAGAAGTCGCTGTCGGAGGGCGAAGCGTTGCAAGAGATCGCCGACGTCGACGCGCTCTGCCACGTGGTGCGCGTGTTCGAGGACGACTCGGTCTATCACATCTGGGGAAAGCCCGATCCCAAGCGCGAGGTCGAGTTCCTGCACGGCGAGATGGTGCTGCACGATCTCGTGTTCATCGAGAAGCGACTCGAGCGCATCGACAAGAATCTCAAGAAGGGGAAAGACGACCGCGCCGAGAAAGAAAAGACGCTGCTCGCGCGCTTTCGCGAGGCGCTGGAAAAGGAGCGGCCGTTGCGCACCCTCGCGGTCTCGCCCGAAGACGCGACCTTGATCGCGAGCTATCCGTTTCTCACCTTGCGTGCGATCATCGTGGCCCTCAACGTCTCCGACGAAGCCATTGCCGACACGAGACTGCGCGATGCGCTGGGGTCTGCGCACGAGCCCATGGGTGCGAGCGTGGTCCAGATCGCGGTGCGCGCGGAGTCCGAGATCGCGGCCCTCGACGACCCGGCCGAGCGGGGCGCGTTCATGCAGGACCTGGGCATCGAGACGCCCGCCCTGCACCTCTTGACGTCGAAGTGCATCGAGGCGCTGGGGCTGATGTCGTTCTTCACCGTGGGCGAAGACGAAGTGCGGCAATGGTTCGTGCGCCGCGGTGCCACCGCTCCGGAAGCGGCGGGAGTGATTCACAGCGATCTGCAGCGCGGCTTCATCCGCGCGGAAGTCATGAAGTACGCCGATCTCATCGCCGCGGGGAGTGAAGAGAAGCTCAAGACCACCGGGAAGTATTATCTCAAGGGCAAGGACTACGTCGTCGAGGACGGCGACATCCTCACCATTCGCTTCAACGTGTGATGGCCACCGTCAGGCTCGAACCCAAGCGCGACCGCGCCACACGCCACCGTCACCCGTGGATCTTCGCGGCCAGCATCCAGTCGGTGGTTGGGAATCCCTCGCCGGGCGACATCGTCGACGTGACCGACGCCCACGGCGCGTTGCTCGGCCGCGGCTACTACAACGAACACTCGCGCATCCGCGTGCGCATGCTGACGTGGGACGATCGCCCGGTCGACGACGCGTTTTGGCGCGCGCGGGTGGACGCCGCCGTGAGGCGGCGTGCATCCCTTTCCCAGGGCGCAGAAACCGATGCCTACCGTTTGATCCACGCCGAAGCGGATTTGTTGCCCGGCCTTATCGTCGATCGTTACGGCGACGTCGTGGTTGTGCAGATGTTGACCGCCGGAATCGAGCAAGCGCGCGCGCATATCGTCGAAGCGGTGGCATCTCTGCCCGGCACACGCTGCCTCTTCGAGCGTAGCGACACGGCGTCCCGCACTCGCGAAGGTCTGCCGGCCGTGGTGGGATCGATTCGGGGCGAAGCGCCCAAGAACGTCGAAGTGACCGAAAACGGGCACGCGTTCCTGGTCAACATCGAGAGCGGACAGAAGACTGGGTTCTATCTGGATCAACGCGACAATCGCGCGTTGGTCGCGAAGTACGCGCAAGGTCGCGACGTCCTGGACGCGTTCTGTCACACGGGCGCGTTCGCCGTGTACTGCGCAGGCGCCGGGGCCAAGTCGCTCGCGCTGCTCGATTCGTCGGCGCCGTCGCTGACCGCGGCGCGCTGGAACCTGGAGAAAAGCGGCACCGGAGAGTGCGAGGTCGCGATCAAGCAAGCGGACGTGTTCGAGGAGTTGCGCGCGATGCGCGACGCGGGCCGTCGCTTCGATCTCATCGTTCTCGATCCGCCCAAGTTCGCGAGCAACAAGCACCAGGTCGAGAAGGCGCTGCGCGCCTACAAGGACGTCAACCTGCTCGCGATTCAGCTGCTAACACCGGATGGATTGCTGGCGACGTTTTCGTGTTCGCAAGCCGTGGACGCGGCTTCCTTCACGATGGCGGTCTCGTGGGCGGGCGTCGACGCCGCTCGCGACGTGCAGATCCTGCACCGAATGGGGCAGGGCATCGACCACCCCGTGCTAGCGACGTTCCCGGAGTCGGAGTATCTGAAAGGACTGCTCTGCCGCGTGGCGTAATGGGCGAGCCTCTGTTCCCAACCCTTCTAGTGTCATGAGTTGGAAGTTTCCATGCAAAACCGCCCGACCGTTTCGATGATCTCATCGGCCGTTTTGGTCCATGTGAAGGGTCTGGGGTGCTCGTC
>JAKEHA010000314.1 GCA_022615275.1 Candidatus Latescibacterota bacterium | reverse complement strand
GGAAACGCCCGCGATCGCGAACAATGCCAGCGCCGCGGCCGCGCTGCGCAGACGTGAGATCGAAGCCTTACTCACTTCCACTACTGTCCGCCTTCTCGCTTGTCTCGGGTTGCTGCGCCGGTGGCGTTTCCGGCGGCGCAGCGGCCGCCGTGTCCTGCGGGGCCGTCGCGGCGGGCGCCGTCGCTTGCGTGCCATTCGACGACGACGCGCTCTTCGCGCGTCCTTCGCCGGGTTCGGGCAGCGCCTTGCTGAACTGGCGCGCCGCCTCTTGCTCGGCTAACCGCGCCGTGCGCAACGATTCCGCACGCGCGATCGCAAACTTCAGATCGGCGTCGATGACCTCGATGCGCGCCTTTTCCACCAGCGCGGTCACCAGGCTGTCGTACACCGCCGCGCGCTTGCGGATCAAGAGCGTGCGCGAGATCTCGGGTGCCACCTGCTCGAAGGGCAACTCGCTCAGCGACGTGCGCACGTCGGTCAGCTTGATGATGTGGTAACCGAACTCCGACTCCACGATGTCGCTGACCTCGCCGCGGCGCATGCGAAACACGACCTCCTCGAACTCGGGCAGCATGTTGCCCTTGGAGAGATAGCCGAGGTCCCCGCCCGCGCCGGTGTGCCTGTCGACCGACATCTTGCGCGCGACGAAGGAGAACGGGCGCGTCTTGAGCATCTCCTGCGCCTCCTGCGCCTCTTCGATGGTGTTGGTCAGGATGTGGCTCACGCGCACCTCGAGGTTGAACTCGTCCTTGTGGGTGCGGTAATAGCGCAGCACTTCCGAGCGCGTGACGATGGCGCGCTCGTCCAACACTTCCTGTACCAGCCGGTCGGCGATCATGTCCTTCTTGTATTGCTCGAGTTTGCGCGCGACTTCGTCGGACACGCCCATGCCGACGCGCGCCGCCTCTTCGTACAGCAGCTGGGTCGCGACCCAGCGGTCGAAGTAGGTGCGTCGCTCCTCGATGGTGGAGAGCGCGAACTCGTCCTCGGGAAGATATGCATCCAGGTCGGCCCGGTACAACGGCTGTCCGTTGATCTTCGCCACCACCGGTCCCGGGTCGGCCGCGGGACGGCCCACCTCGCGACGCTCGCACGCGGGTGCCGCGAGCAGCAGGGGGATCGCGAAGGCGAGCAACGCGGTGCGAACGCCCTGGAACGCGATAGGGGGCATCGCGCCCCCTATCCGTCCGTCGATCGGTCGATTCGACGTCATCGTCTCCACGCCAACGCAGCTAGTTGAGGCTCTTGGGATCGAAAACGTCGGCTGCCGGTTGCCGCTCCACGATCCGCGTCTTGGCCAGATTGTCCTCGTAGATGACGACGCCGACTTCTTCCTTCCACTTCGCGAGCATCTCCTTCAGTCGCTCGTCGTTCTTGTTCTGCTTGACCGCGGACTCGATGCGGCCTTCGGCCTCTTCGAGCGAGAAGTACTTCTCGTCGATGCGCTCGACCAGCTTGAGCAACATCCACCCGCGCGAGGTCTGGAACGGCTCCGAGACGTCGCCCACCTTCTGCAGAGAGAACCCGATGGGATCCAGCTCCGGCTGTTGGCCGCGCGCGAGGTCCTGGGTCTCGCCGTTGTTCTGTTTGGTTTCCTCGTCCACCGAATAGGCCAGCATGACGGTCCGGAACGACTGCCCGGCCCGCAGGTCCTTGTACGCCTGCTGCGCCGTCTCGACGTCCCCCGCCAGAATGACGCCGAAGCGCCGTCTCTCCGGGGTATGGAAGGCTTCGAGGTTGCCGTCGTAGTAGTCCACGATCTCTTGGTGCGTAACGACGGTCTGCTTGTTGATCACGTCGTCGTACAGAAGGTTGACCATGATCTCTTCCTTCTTGGCCCGTAGCGCCTTCGCCACTTCGGGATCGTTCTCGATCCCGGACTTGCGAACCACGTCGGTGGAGATCTCGTTCATGATGCGCTCGGTCAAGAACTGCCGGATACCGCCCCAGCGGGTGTTGCGACGCGGGCGGTTGAAGAACGATGCCTGGTCGTAAAAGTCCGAGAAATCCTTGATCGTGATCTGCTTGCCGCCCTGCCACGTGACCATCGGCTTGTCGAGGTCGGCGGGATCGATCAAGAGCAACGGATAGATCTCGGTGCTGCGGGCGGGCGCGTCGTCGAAGTCACGGTCCGGGGGCAGCGCGTTGTACACGATCCCAATGTTGTCGTAGTGCCACACGACTCCGTAGTCGTCGCGGAGCTTGTTCGTGTACGCGTTGAGCGCGACGGCTTCCTTGAGGTTCTTGACCTGGGTCGTGTACTCCTCCTTGACCTCCTCGTACGGGGGCTTGGTGCGACCCTCGTTGCGACGCAGCACCTTGTTGATGACCCAGCCGTGCGCGGTCACGACGGGCGGGGTGACGCCGCCGACGGGAACGCTGAACAGGGCCTGCTGCATTTCGGGCGTCAATTGGCCATAGACCGCGCTGAACACCATGCCACCCGTGGACGCGTCCTCGTTCTTCGAATACTGGCGCAGGACGGCATCGAAGTCCTGGCCGTCTTGAATCGCCTGGTATGCCTCTTCCGCCTGGTCGGGCGTGTCGCACAGGATCTGCTTGCACTCCATCGACACGCCCTGGTTGTCGTAGTGCTTGCGCACCTCCTCGTCGCTGACGGTGATCTTGTCCGCGACCTGCTTCTTCAGGTACGCGACCTGCAGCGCCATGCGCGAGAACACCTCCATACCCTGCGCGACGGTGGGATCTTTGTCGTACCCCAGTTCGTCCGCCTTGTACGCCATGACGTACTTGTTCAGCATCGTGTTCAGGAACTCGACTTTTCCTTCCTGGCCCGTGGCTTTGGGCAGGTAGGCGGGGTCGACCCGCTCGTACGCCTGTTCGAAATCGGCGACGGTGATCTTCTGATCCTTGAACTCGGCGACCTTGAGCTCTTCACGCTTCGAGCAACCGGTGGCGGCCACACCCAAGAGCACGGCGAGCCCGAGCCACATGATACGAATCCTCATCGAACGAGACTCCTTTCCTGACGACGCATATAGGCGCGGACGGTCAGTCCTACCGTTTTGGCAAGCTGTTGATATTACTGGCGAAGTGGGCTATTTGCAACAGGTTCTTGACCTCGTCGACGACCCGCGCGGGCGGTTGCCCCAACAGGCTCACGGCGAACGTCTTCCCGGACTTAAACAGAATCCGGCGCCCGAAAGTTTCCGAGAGCCGGGCCGCGGCCTGGGGCGAGAGGGCCCGGCCGGGCGCGAACTCCAGGCTCGCCTCGCCGCGGGGTGGCAAGGCGACAGGATCCGCGGCGCCGCCACGGAGCATTCGATGCCCTGGGTCCCGCAACTGGACCATCACGACCCCCAGCCGACTCGCTTCCAGCTTGATGAGGGCCAGGTCGATCAGCGTCTGCGCCGGCGGGGGCGGCTCGCCGAAGCGGTCGCCCTGGCGATTCGTTTGTATAGCAGCATGCGCTCGTCGGCGTCGGAGACGTAGCGATCGGGGAGGTAGCAACTGTAGGGC
>JAKEHA010000313.1 GCA_022615275.1 Candidatus Latescibacterota bacterium | reverse complement strand
GCTTCGACGCCGAGGTGGCGGCGGCGCGCGAGAAGCGCGAGCTGTTGACGCACCGCATCGACGACGTCGATCGTATTGCGCCCAAGCCGGGTGAAAAGGCGTCGCTGGACGCGGCCGCGCGCGTGCTCGCGCACGCGGAGAAGATCCACGCCGCCATGGCCGACGCGTGCGCCTCGCTCTACGACGACGAGGCGTCGGCGTCGGCCGTGGTCGGCCGCGTCGAGCGGGCCGTGGCGCCGCTCTCGCCGCTGGACGCGCGCATCGCCGAGGTGTCGGAACTGCTCGCGCAGGCGCGGGCGGCCCTCGACGAGGCCGCCGCGCGTGCGCGCGCGGTGATCGACGGGCTCGATTTCGAGCCCGCCGAGGTGGAACGCCTGCAGGAGCGGCTGGATGCGCTCACGCGCCTCGAGCAGCGCTACCGCCTCGACGTCGATACGTTGATCGAGACCGCGCGCGAGTGGAAGCAGAGTCTCGCGCACATCGAGGACGCCGGTGAGCGCCGGCGCGAGCTGGCGAACGAGGTCGCGCTGCGCGCGTCGATCGTGTCCGAGGCCGGCGTCGCGCTCACGCGCACGCGTGCGCGTGCAGCCGGGGAGCTCGACCGACGCGTGACTTCCGAACTGGCGAGTTTGCACATGAAGGGGGCCACGTTTCGAACGGTCGTTGTGAACGAGCCCGATTCCGCGAGCGTAGTGCGCGTCGAAGACGCCGCTGTCGCGGCGTTCGAAGACGGTCTCGATGTCGTGCGTATGCGCGCGCGCACCAACCCGGGCGAAGCGGAAGGCGGCGTGGAAGCGATCGCGTCCACGGGCGAGCTCTCGCGCATGGCGCTGGTGATCAAGTCGCTCACGGGGTCGGGGAGCGCGGGCACCACGCTCGTGTTCGACGAGATCGACGCGGGTGTGGGCGCCGATCTGGGGGACGTACTCGCGGAGAAACTGCTTGCGCTGTCTGCGCGGCATCAAATACTGTGTATAACTCACATGCCTCAGATCGCCGCCAAGGCGCCGGTGCACATCGGCGTCGTGAAGACCGTCGAGGCGGCCCGCACGCGCGTACGACTCTCGCGCTTGGAAGGCGACGATCGCACGCGCGAGATCGCGCGCATGCTCGGTGGCGGCGAGGGGAGTGAGCGGCGCATGGCGCTCGCGCGAGAACTCCTCGCACCCGCGCCGCGGCGAACCCCGACCTCGAGTCGCGTGCGCCCGTAGCTCAGCCTGGATAGAGCACTGGCCTCCGGAGCCAGGTGTCGCAGGTTCGAATCCTGCCGGGCGTACCATTCTCCGTAGTCAGGTCCGACGTGATCCGCTGGATATTCCGATTGCTGCTGACCCTCTTGGCCGCGCGCCTCGTGATCCGGGCGACGCGCGGGATGAGGACGGAACCGCCGCGGCCGCGCGGAACGCAGTCGTTTCACCCAGGCCCGGGCTCCGGACGGGAAAAAACGCCCCGGGTCGAGCCGCTCTCGCCCCACCCGATCGAGGACGCGGACTACGAAGATCTGCCCCGGTCGTCGGGGTAACCGGTGTTTTTCACCCCCAAGCGACGCCCGACCAGCCACCGGCTCCTGGGCCGGCAGCGACGCGACCGCCGCGTGCGGGGCGAGTACGCCACGACCCTGTACGTGACAGGCGCTGTCCAGGTCGCGCTTTCAATAGCGCTCGTGGCGGCCGGGTTCGTGTCCTTCCAGGCCGTTCAGGCCCACGCGCGGGACGTCGACGCCACCGTGAGGCTGGCCCTTCCCGGCGCGTTCTTCGTCGGCGCGCTGGTAACGCTCCGGAGCGCGGTCCGCAATCTCCGTCTGGCGAAAACCGAGAAGGCCGGCTCCCGCGAGGACGATGCGGGGCGCACCTGACGCCCTGCAGGAATGTCTAAGTAGTCGCTTTCACAGTAAGTTAACCTCCCCGATGGCATGCGATTTGCACGGATTCCGAGGGTTCCTCCGGGGCCGGGGGCCCTTCACGTATCGGACGAGGCACGAGGCGCAATATCCTGTCATGAAGAAGATTATCCGACATCGGGATGTGCTGTTCTCGACGCTGTCGGAGATCACGAGCCTGATCGTGGCCGGCCACGACAAGCGGATGATCTTCCGCCGCGTGCTGGACTGCGCGAGCCGCGTGCTCGAGGCGGAAAAGGTCCACCTGTTCGAGCTGGAAGGAAACCAGATCGTCCGCTACACGCGCGACCACCAGTCCGGCGACGCCGAGCCCAAGGTCGAACTCCTGCAGGAGACCGCGGGGCGCCTCGGCTGGATGATCAAGGAAACCGAGAGCGACCCCTTCACGCCCGGCCGTGAACTGGGCCTCGACGTGCCGATGCTGGCGGATAGCCTGGGCGACGAGACCGCCAACCGCGTCATCATTTCGGCCCCGTTGGTGGCCAAGCGGTCGATGTTCGGGCTCTTGATCGCGATCCACCGCGACGGCGCCATGTACCGCCCCGACGACATCCAGCTCCTGACTCTGCTCGCCAACCAGGCCGCCATCGCGGTCGAGAACGCGCTCCTGTACCAGAAGCTCGAAAAGGAAGCCATCACCGACGCGCTCACCCAGGTGTATAACTACCGCTTCCTGATGTCGTCGCTGGAGGGCGAGATCAAGCGCGCCCGCCGCTTCAAACAGACCTTTTCGTTCGTCATGCTGGACGTCGACAATCTGAAATCGTACAACGACCGCCACGGCCACTTGAGCGGCAGCCAGGTCCTGCGTGAGGTGGCGGGGATCATCAAGACCAACTGCCGCGAGATCGACTTCGTGAGCAAGTACGGCGGCGACGAGTTCGGTGTCCTGCTCCCGCAGACCAAGTTCGGCGGCGCCGAGAAGGTCACGCAGCGCATCATCGACGCCGTCCGCGACCACAAGTTCGACGGCAAGCGCAAACGACTCATCACGTGCAGCGCGGGCATTTCGTCGTTCCCGCGCGACGGCCAGACCGCGCAAGAGATCATCGATGCCGCCGACAAGGCGCTGTACCAGGCCAAGCGGACCGGCAAGAACAACGTGGTCACCACCGAGAGCTTGATCGAGGAAATGGCGTAGACGCGCCGCCGGCGGCGCGAACGGCCAGATTGGACTTGTCGCTCGAGCGCGGGTCCGTATAGGCTCGCCGCGTTCATCGTCGAAAGGAAGGCAATGTCTCTCATCGAACGAATTCGCGCTCGCGACGCAAAGGTGGCGGTCATCGGGTTGGGCTACGTCGGCCTGCCGCTGGCGGTCGAGTTGGCGCGCGCGGGCTTTCACGCGGTCGGCATCGACGTCGTCGACGAGAAGGTGCGACGCGTCAACGCCGGCGACAGCTACATCAAGGACATTCCCTCGGACGTGCTCGCCGAATGCGTCACGTCGGGCCGCCTGGTCGCGACCAGCGACTTCTCCGTGCTCGAGACGTGCGACACCGTCAACATCTGCGTGCCGACACCGCTGCGCAAGACGCGCGATCCGGACATCTCGTATATCGTCTCCGCGGTGGAGGAAATCGCCAAGTACATCCACAAGGACATGCTGGTGGTGCTCGAGTCGACCACGTACCCCGGGACTACGGAGGAAGTCATCCTGCCCATGCTCGAGCGCGATGACTTCAAGGCCGGCCGCGAGTTCTTCCTGGCCTTCTCGCCCGAGCGCGTCGACCCCGGCAACCCGCGCTTCAACACCAAGAACATTCCCAAGGTGGTGGGCGGCATCACGCCCGCGTGCACCGAAGTCGCGAGTGCGTTGTACGCGTCCTCGCTCACGACGGTCGTGCCGGTGAGCTCGGCCAAGGTCGCAGAGACCGTCAAGCTCTTGGAGAACACGTTTCGCAGCGTGAACATCGGATTGGTCAACGAGATCGCGCT
>JAKEHA010000054.1 GCA_022615275.1 Candidatus Latescibacterota bacterium | reverse complement strand
GGGGACGGTTTGGGAGCGAGCGGGCGGCGCGAGCGCCAGCGTGAGAAACGCGAGTATCAGCACGCGTGGGGTCATGGCCGGTCCCAGCCCAGTGCCGCGTCTTCGGCGCGAATGCGGATGCGGAGCGCGATCGCGTTCAACACGGTGATCCCGAGTGCGGTGCGCCACGCGCCGAACAGGAGCGCCCCCGCGATCAGCTCGACGGCGACCGCGACGTAGTTGGGGTGGCGCATGAGCCGATAGGGCCCGCTTCGCACCGGCGCTACACCCGGGACCACGAGGATGCGCACGTTCCAGCGCTCCCCGAGCGCGCGGATGGCGGCGTAGCGCAGCGTCTGCGCACCCAGCCATAGCACCAGCCAGAGCGGCCACAGGCTTCCCGGGCGCGCGCCGAGGAACAACACCTCGGTCGCGAGACCGATGAAGAATAGCACGTGCACGGCCACGACGAAGGGGAAGTGGCCCGCGCCGAACTCGCGCGCCCCACGCGCGCGCACGATGCGCGCATTCCGGCGCGAAAGGAGCAGCTCGCCGATGCGCTGCGCGGCGACCACGCCGAGAAACACGGCGAGGACCCCGACCGGCGGCGAGGTCACGCAAGACCCCGCAAGAGCACGTACTCGGCGGAGAACCCGGGCCCGAGCGCCGAGACCACCGCGCGCTCCCCGTGCGCGATCTCTTTCGCGGCCAGGTAGCGCTCCAGGACGAACAGGCACGAGGGCGACGACATGTTGCCGTACGCGCGCAAGACGTCGTGCGCGTGCCGGAACCGTTCGGGTGCCAGGCCCAGTGCCTCCGCGTACGCGCGCAGTACCTTCACCCCGCCGGGGTGAGTAACCAAATGCTCGACGTCGTCGAGCGCGAGGTCGTTACGATCGAGGAATGCGGCCAGGCTGGGGCGCACGTTCTCGCGCACGATGGAGGGAATATCGCGCGAGAAGACGACGTGCAGCCCGTCGCCGTCGATGGTCCAGCCCATCACGTCGAGCGTGTTCTTCCAGAGAATGCTCTGCGACGACACCAACTCGAGCGCCCGAGGTGGCGCAGAGCGCGCCACGACGCTGCTTCCGACCACCACCGCGGCCGCCGCACCGTCGCCGAAGAGCGACGCGGCGACCAGGTTACGCTTGGAAACGTCGCCGGGTTGGAAAGCGAGGCTGCACAGCTCCAGGGCCACGAGCAGCACGCGCGCCGAGGGATCCGCGAGCGCGAAGTCGCGCGCACGCGACAACCCGGCCGCCCCGCCCGCGCACCCCAGGCCCCAGATCGGCGTGCGACGCACGTCGACGCGCAAATCGAGGCGGTTGCACAGGCGCGCGTCGATGCTGGGCGTCGCAACCCCAGTGGAAGAAACGAACACCACGTGGTCGACGTCGCGGGGGGAGAGCCCCGCGCGCTCCAACGCAGTGCCGGCCACCTCGGTACCCAGGCGGGCGGCGTGTTCGATGTAAAGATCGTTCTGTTCTCCGAACGTATGCGGCCGGCTCAGCCATTCGAGGGGCACACAGGCGTGTCGGGTCTCGATTTCCGCGTTGTCGAACACCTCGAGCAGGCGTTCGCCGGGATCCAGCGCGGTAGAAAACAGGCGCGTTGCCAAGCGCTTAACATCGGCCTGCCGGATCACGTGGGGTGGGACCGCGGTCGCGAGCGCAATCAGGCGTGGGTTTAGGGTCAAGCTAATCGACCGGCGTTTCTTCGGGCGCGCGAGAGCTTATCGTACCACCAAGGGCCGTCTTGGAGTATAATGTTCCCCTACATCTTCCGGAGGCATCCACCATGACCCGACTTCTTCTGACTCTGGCCGTACTCGCCGTCATGTTCCCGGCTTCGACCTTCGCGCAGTGCCCCGAATTGGAGCCGCTCGACGATGGATCGGGCGCGTTCGGCGCCATCGGTCTGCCCGCGCTCGTGATCTCCGAGGTCAATCCGGGCCAGTACGTCGAGTTGTTCAACACCACCGGCGCCGACATCGTGCTGCCGAACATCTACTTCCTGTGCTCGCACTTCGTGTACGCGCAGGTGGCGGGCACCGTGCCCGCGGGCGGCTACGCCACCGTGATCTGGCCGGCGAACTTCCTTACCGCGAACGACACGAACGGCGAAATGATGCTGTACGACAGCGGGTCCTTCGGTACCAGCACGGATATCCTCGATTACATCATTTGGGGAAACCCGGCCGCCACGAGAAGGGCGCAAGCCGTCGCGGTCGGAAAGTGGGTCGGGGCCGCCAACGCACCCTCGATTACCGGAGGGGCGATTCATCGGAGAATCGGAGTGAAAGGGAATCAGGCCAGCGAGTACGACGCCGCGGCTGCTCCCACGCCCGAGGACTGCGTCCCCGATCCCGGCACCGGCGTGGGCGACACACCCGCGCTGACCGGCGCGCGCATCTGGAACAGCCCGAATCCGTTCAAGGCGAGCACCAACGTCGACTTCGTGCTGGATGCACCCGCGTCGGTCGAAGTCGCCGTCTATGCGATCGACGGATCGTTGGTGAAGGTGCTGGCGGCGCAGTCGTATCCCGCGGGGAGGCATCGCGCCACGTGGGACGGGACCGATCAGAACGGCCGCACGGTCGCGAGCGGCACCTATCTCGCGCGGGTCTCCGGAAACGGTGTCAACGCCTCCGCGCGCCTGACCGTCATTCGCTAGCGCGCAGCGCGTGACCGCGTACGAGCGCATCTACCGCGTCGTGCGACGGATCCCGCGTGGACGCGTCGCGACCTACGGCCAGATCGCCGAACTGGCGAAGGCGTCGGGCCCGAGGCAAGTCGGCTACGCGCTCCACGCGTTGCCCGAGGGCAGCGATGTGCCATGGCACCGCGTCGTCAACGCGAAGGGGTGCATCAGCCTGCGCTCCGGGCTGGGCGGCGAATCCTTCCAGAATGCCCTCCTGAAAGCGGAAGCGGTCGAGTTCGATGCCAAGGGACGCATCGATCTCGACCGCTTTCGTTGGAAGGAGCGCTAGGGCGTCTCTCGCCTAGTCCTGGTAGAGCGCCTTCACCCCGCCCCAGGTCTTGTTCTCGGCCGGCAGCGGGCCGCAGCCGTTGGGTAGATCGTCGACCGTGATTTGCATGCACAACGACGCTGGGTCGGTGCAGTCGAGTGCGAACGGGAAGCCTTCCGCGAACCAACTGCCGTGAATGACGTACTGGGTGCCCGGCGTCAGACCGGAAATGATGACACTTGTCGAGCCGAAGTCCGTGGCACCCGTGAAGCGGATGGCGCCGTCACTGATTGTGAACCCGTCGGTCTCGTCCCACGGGCACGGACTCGTGGGCGGGTCAAACGACTCAAGGAACGTATGCGACGAGCCCGTGTACACCGGCACCGGGGGGTCACTGTCGAAGTAGCAGTTGCCCGGGTCGTCCTGCTGATGCGCCTCGAACTCCGCGGCTTCGATGATGGAGATATCGTCCAACACCTGACTGAATCCAACCGCGATGACTCCCGACTTCACGTCGGGCAGCGAGCCGAGGCCCACAGCAAATGTCAGCTGAATGATCCCCGTGTCAGTCACGAAGGTACCGATGAGGTCGGTATCGAGCGGGCAGGAACCCTCAGGGAATTTGCGGACGACTTCCTTGACGAGTTGCTGGGTCTGAGCGACAACGTCGCTCGCCGCCGAAACGGCAACGATAGTAAAAAGTAGGCACGGTAGCAGTCTTGGGCGCATGACAGCCCTCCGGTCTGGGGTGCAAGTCGCTGGCAAATCGCAGAAAGGCATCCGAACGGATGCGCCCGACAGTATATCATGCCCGGGTGGCTATCTGGAGCGGCGTTTTCGGGCTTCGTGGCTCCCGTGAGCGACATTACGGGGTCGCCTGCGTGTTGGGCCTCCTCGCGCTGGGCCCCGCCGCGGGGCGGGCGGAGTCCCTGTCCGACGTGGACCAGGCCATTACCGAATACCTCGCCGAGGGGCAGACGGACAGCGCTTCGGCGCTCACGGAGCTTGCGTTCGAGTTGGCGCGCGCCGAATTCCGAGGGGACGTGCTCGCGGTCGCCGCCTACTCGGACTCTCTCGGGAATCGCTTCTTTCAGGCGTACGACTTCAGTTACGGCGTCGCGCTGTTCGAGTACGGCGTGGAGCTTCGCGAGTCCGCACTGGCCCTCGACGACCTCGGACTCGCGGACCCGATCGAGAATCTTTCCACCGCGTACTACATCGCCGGTCGCTACAACGAGGCGCTCGTCGCCCAACAGCGTGTCGTCGCTATCAAGGCCCCTAAACTCGCGCCCGATCACCCCTCGATGGTGCGAAGTCGTTTCGACCTCGCGGTTGCGTACTTCCCGTTGGCGCGCTACGCGGACGCCGAGCGGGAGCTACTCGGTGTCGTGTCAGCTCTGGAAGCGTCGAGCGAGAGCAATCCCTTCGCGTTGGCCGAAGCGGAGCAAGTATTGGGCGAAGTCTATCGCGAACTCAATCGCTACCGCGAGGCGGAAGAGTACTTCGTCGACGCGCTGGCACTCGCGCGGGTGTGTCTTCCGGAGCGCGATCCGAGGATCTACAAGTACTTGAATAGCCTCGCTGGTTACTACAAAGACCAAGCGCGTTACGACGAGTCGGAGCTTCTACTCGAAGAGGCGTTCGAGCTGGTCGAGGCCCACGACAGCCTCGAAGACGAGCGCGCCACGCTCTTGCTCAATCTGGCCGAAGTCCATCGGCTGCAGGGTCGGTACACGGATGCTATTCCTCTCTACCAGCGAGCGATCGCGCTCGCCACGAAGTCGATGCCGCCTCTCGACGTAGCGCTCGTCCGCAACCAGATCGCATCGGCGTATGCGGAGATGGGCAGGTTCAAGGATGCCGAGGAGCAATACCGACAGGCTCTTGCGGTTGCCGACTCCGCCTCGGACGCGACACCGCCCGTCATCGCGCAGTTCAAGAACGACTTGGGTGTGTTGTTGGTGCGCGACGGGCGCACCAACGAGGGCGAAGAGTACTTGAAGGATGCGATATCACTCCGCGAAGGCGTCTACGGACCGAACCACCCGTTGGTCGCGGTCTCACTGACCCAACTGGCACGGGCGGAGGCGGATCTCTTCGTTCCGTCGAGCAAGAAGACGCCCCGCGATGCGGATGCCGCGGCGCTGCTCGATCGCGCGCTCGCGATCTTCGACTCGACCACCGCCGAACCCGAGGGCCGCGTCGACGCCGGTATCGCGCGCGCGGACTTGTACGAGCGCGAGCGCCGGGTCGACCGCGCGGCCGCGACCATGGCCCGTGCCCTCGACGACGTGGAGGCGCTGCGGCCGTATCGCGGCGGCGGCGGCACCGAGCGCATGGAGTTTATTCGGCGCTACGTCGACGCCTACGATCGCATGACGGCGTGGCAAGTCGAGTCGGGCCATCCGGCGTCGGCGCTCGATTATTCGGAGCGCCGGCGCGCGCGTGTGCTGGTCGACCAATTGACCGGGACTTCCGGTAGCCCGAGTGGCGAAGAATCGCGCGACGCGCTGGAGCGCTTGCGTGCGGAGAAACGCGACCTCGAGCAGGAGATCGCACAATGCCAGGAGCAGGCGCGCGCGCTGCGCGAGATGTCGCGACTCTCCAAGGACGAGCGCGCGCAGCTCGCAAGCATCGAGTCGAACTGCGATCGTCTGGCGGGCGAGATCCGGCGCACGAGCGAGCGTATTCGCGGCCTCGAGCGATCCGGCGGGAAAGGCGCGGGCGCGGCCGCCCGCGCGCCCTTGGGGAAGGGTGTAATAGGCCTCGTCTATCACATCGGCACCGAGTCGAGCTTCGTGTTCGTGGTTGAAGGGAAAAACGTGCGCGTCTTCCCCTTGAAAGCGACGAGCGAGGCGGCGGGGCGACTCGGGCTGCCGAGCGGGTCGCTGACGCGAGCTTCGCTCGCGCAATTGCTCTCGGGTTACGACGCCGCGGGGAAGCCGGCCGGAGTGGGTCTGATTCGTCAGCTCGCGACTCCGCAGACCAACGCCACCACCGAACGCGCGCGCGCGAGCCTGCACGATCGCTTGCACGCGGTGTTCCCGCTGCTGGTACCGGCCGAGGTGTGGTCGCGAATCCGATCGGTGCCGGAAATCACAGTCATCCCCGACGGTCCGTTGTCCGGCTTCCCCTTCGAGGCGTGCGTCGTTGCCAACGGAGCGCGCGCGGTTTTCTGGCTCGATGATGGGCCCGTGATCCGCTACGCGCCGTCGCTCGCCACCCTCGCTGCGTTGGCGGCGGCTCCGGGAATTGCGACGAAGACGCACGACGTGTTGAGCGTGTGCAATCCTCACTACGCGTCGACCAATGGGAATGCTGCCAAGACGCGCGGTGCAGTGGTCACGCGCGGCGCGCTCGCGCCGCTTCCCGGCACCGAGCACGAGACGGCGTCGGTGGTGGCGGCTTTCGGGAAGGACCGCGTCACGGTCCTGTGCGGCGACGCGGCCACGGAGGCCGCGGTTCGCGACGCCATCGCCGGCAAGGAAGTGGTCCACCTCGCCACCCACGGGCTGGTCGCGGGCGGGCGCAGCGACCTGCTCTCCAGCCTCGCCTTGACCCCCGC
>JAKEHA010000312.1 GCA_022615275.1 Candidatus Latescibacterota bacterium | reverse complement strand
GAGGCCCACGTCGCGCGCGAACGCGTCCGCCATCGACCAGTCCAGATTCTCCACCGGGTGGCGCAGCGACGTCATGTACATCCCGTAGTCGCTGCCCGGCTGGATGCGGCTCGGGTTCGCGCCCGTCATGCGCACGTACTGCGCCTGCGTGACCTCGTACTTGGAGACGAAGAACGGGTCCAAGCACACGCGGTGTACGGGCACCTCATCGAAGCGCGCGAGCGCGTTGCCGCTCGGCATCTCGGGGTCGGGCAGCCGCTCTTTCGACATTCCCATCCAGTAGCACGCACCGGGCAAGAGCACGAGCACGACGCCGGTCTGTTCCGCGACGATCCAACGTCCGTCGCGACCGCGCACCGGCGCCTCCCCGGTACGGAGGTGCACGAACTCCCACAGGCCGGACCCCGGGTCGCGGTCCAGCGGCACCAGCCCGACCTGGGGTGCGATGACCAGCCCGCCGTAGCGCGGGCACTCCTCGATGCTCGAGATCGAGCGGATCGCTTCGTTCCACTCGCGGCGCTTCGACGTGATGCTCCCTTCGACCACCGCGGTTGCGAACGCGTGGCGCTCGCGCACGCGCGCGATCGAGCCCACGCGGGGATCGGGGTCGACCAAGCGTTCCAGGTCCGCGACCAGCGTAGACAAATGATCGTAGTGAAACTGGTCCTCTTGGCTGGCGAAGGACGAGCGCGCGCCCGCGCTCGACTCCGACGCATCGCTGGTCAGCGCCAGGGCGCGCAGCGCGTCCAGGGTGGCGCGGTGCGCGGGCAGGCGCGACGCGAGTAGCTCTGCTTCGGCGAGCCAGTTCTCCATGGCCGGCACGCGCTCGGGGTGGGGGGGCCGCAGGTCGTCGATGGTGGACTCGAGCTGTGCGAGCACGTTGGCGTCCGACAAGCGCAGGATCTGGTCGCGCTGCGCTTCCGCGACACGCCGCGAGGCGCGGTTCTCGAGGAACAGGGTCGTGCTCGCCACCAGGCCCAATATCACGGCCAGTGCCACCGCGGTTCCGGCCACCACCGGGACGCGATTGCGTCGCACGAACTTGCGCAGGCGGTACGCGCGCGTGGGCGGCCCGGCCAGCACCGGCTCGTTGGCCAGGTGGCGTCGCAGGTCGTCGGAGAGCTCGGCCGCGGTCGCGTAGCGTCGGGTGCGTTCCTTGTCGAGCGCCTTGAGCACGATCCAGTCGAGATCGCCCTTGAGGCGCCTCGACAACGAGGCGGCGTCGGTACTGCGCTGGGTGCAGACCGCCGCCGCGTCTTCGCCTGCGAGCCGCCGCACACGTTCGCTCATCTTGAGCGGTTCTTCTTCGCGGATGCGTCGCTGCACTTCCGCGTACCCGGTCTGTTCGATGGTGGGCGCGTCGATGGGCGTGTCGCCGGTCAACAGCTCGTAGAGCACCGCGCCCAGGGCGTAGATGTCGGTGCGCGTGTCGATCTCGAGCAGCCGGCAGTCGGCCTGCTCCGGGCTCATGTAACGGAAGCTCCCCACCACCACGCCGAGCTGGGTGAACATCGTGTGCTCGGTCAGGCGCTGGTTCATCGCGCGCGCGACACCGAAGTCGATGATCTTGGGCTCCGGCGAGGCGCCCTGCGTGGCCACCAGAATGTTGGAGGGTTTCAAATCTCGATGAATGATGCCCTTCTGGTGCGCGTGCTGGACGGCGTCGCACACGGTTGCGAACAGGCGCACGCGATCGTCCACCGACAGCTTGGCCCGGTTGCAGAATTCGTTGATGGGCCGTCCCGGCACGTGCTCCATCGCGAAATAGAGGCGGCCGTCCTCGGTGGCACCCGCCTCGAAGACGCGCGCGATGTTGGGGTGATCCATGAGGGCGAGGGCCTGCCGCTCCGACTCGAAGCGCGCGGTCGCGCGGCGCGAGTCGACCCCCAGCTTGATGACCTTGAGGGCGACGCGCCGCCGTATGGGGTGCGTCTGCTCGGCGAGATAGACGATGCCCATGCCGCCTTCGCCCAGGACGTCGACGAGTTCGTAGCGCTCGTTGCCGTTGGAAAGGGTGCGCGCGCCCTCGGGCTCGCGCGCGCGCGCCGCAGGCCGGCCCGCTATCGACGGGTCGTCGCCGGGCGTCCAGTCGTCCGTGGCGTGGTGGTCGAGCAGCGAGAGCACTTCCCGGTACAACGACCAGTCCTCGCGACACGCTTCGAATACGAAGCGCTCGCGGTCGCGCGCGGGCGCGTCGAGCGCCGCGTGGAAGACCTCCTGGACCCTTCGAAAACGATCGCTATCCACGTTCGTCTCCGCGGCGCCCCTTTGCGATCGCACGCTGCAGCCACGCGCGCGCGAAGGCCCAGTCGTTCTTCACCGTCGCCGGCGAAACCCCCAGCTTCTCGGCCGTCTCTTCGACCGTGAACCCGACGAAGAAGCGCAAACGCACGACGTCCGCGACACGGCGCTCGTGCTTTTCCAGTTCGTCGAGCGCATCACTGATGGCGAGGATGTCCTCGCCGGCCACGTCGGCGGCGACGTCCTGGTCCTCGATGTTGAGTCGCACGAGCCCGCCGCCGTGGCGCAGGCGCTTGCGCCGCCGCGCGCGCTCGATGAGGATTCGGCGCATCGCTTCGGCGGCCGCGCAGTAGAAGTGGGCGTCGCTGTTCCAGGGTGGGTTTCCGCCCGCCTGCAAGCGCAGGTAGGCCTCGTGTACGAGCTCGGTGGTCTGGAGGGTGTGGCCCTTGCGCTCGTTCAGGAGCCGGCGGTGGGCAAGCTCGCGCAGCGCCCCGTAGACCGTGGGTAGAATGCGCTCGATGGCCGAAGAGTCGGCGTGGTTGCGGTCGGATTCGTCCATTGTATCGCGGTCGGCACCATCGAGTATGGCACCGACGCGCGGGCGGTCGCAAGGGGACGACGGCGGCTCGAGCCGCGCGCGGCGCGACGTCGATTGCGCGCAAAAAAAAGCGAGCCTGCCGGTTTTTGCCGGCAGGCTCGATAAAATCGGCGGCGTCCTACTCTCCCACCGGGTCGCCCCGGCAGTACCATCGGCGATATGAGGCTTAACTTACGTGTTCGGAATGGGAACGGGTGTGACCCTCACGATATGGCCACCGAAAAAACGAATCTGTAGG
>JAKEHA010000311.1 GCA_022615275.1 Candidatus Latescibacterota bacterium | reverse complement strand
GGAAGGCGAGGGTCACCGCGTCGCAGCCGATCTGGCACACCTCCATGCGCGCGTCGACGTAGCCGATCACGAATACGTTCGACTCGCCCATGACGTCCGCGCGGGCCCCACCGGGGTTGAACTTGACGTCGGGCGCGAGTCCGCGCGCGCGGGCCGAGTCCGCGAACAGTATGCGGGCGCGCTTGAACACGTCGTCCGAGAGAATCACCTGGATCTCGGACGCCACCTCTTCCTCCCAGCCCAGAGTGCGAATGCTCTGGGAAAGAACGCTCGCCTGCTCGCCGCGGCGTACCAGGACGCGCGACGTCGACTCCCATACCTCGGGCTTGCGCGTGTCGAGGAAGATCACGAACAGGATGGACAGCGCGAGGATCGACAAAATGATCCGCTTGCGGCGGAACACGACGTCCAGAAAGTCGCGAACGCTGGCTTCTTGTCTGCTGGTATTTCGGTCCATAGTTCGCTACTGACCCGTGCTGACGGTGTTCTGGTAAAACTGGTAGTTTTCCTTGAGATTCGCGATCTGCCAGCCCTTGAAGATCGCGTCGAGCGGCACGTCGATGATGCTGCCCACTTGCTGCATGAACTCGGCCGCGCTATAGATGGGATGCTTCGGTACCCACACGATGTCGTAATTGCGCAGGCGGACGTCGTTGGACATCTGCGAACCGTTCACGACCGCGCGCAGGTCGACCTCGACGCCGACGATCTCCGACACGCCTTGGCGCCGGATCAGTACCGCGTGGTTGTCCATCCCCCCCGACTTGACCCCTCCCGCGGCGGCCAGCGCGTGCACCATCGAAAGGTCGTCGTCGAACTCGAAGCGCCCGGGATGCGCGACTTCGCCCAGCACGTACACCTTTTGCGGCGCGGGCTTGGTGACGATCACGGACAGATTCGGGTCGCGCAGCACTTCGCTGAAACGCACCGTGAGCAACGAGTCCAGTACCATGGGCGTGATCCCGGCCGCCATCTGGTCGCCGACGTGCGGCAGCGAGATGCGCCCGTCGCGGCGTACGACCAGGCTGCGCGTGCTCAAATTCGAGTGATACAGGAACACGACTTCGAGAATGTCGTTCACGCCGATGACGTACTCGAGGTCGAGGATCGGCGGCGCGGGCCTCGCGGTGTCCGCGATGAAGTCGCCGAGCGAGTCGGCGCTGTACCATCCCTCGGAGCGATCCGCCCCCTTGACGCCCCCGCTGCACCCCAGCGCCACCATGGGCAACAACGCGACCACCGCCAGCCAGGCCGGCCGGTGCACCCTCGGCCGGCGCGCGCCAACGCGCCCAGCCCTGAGTCGATTAGCGCAGGTTGGAGCCCGTCCCATCGTGTAACTCGTTGTCGGAACAGAGAGAAAAAATTCGACTGACAAACGACTACCTCACAAACGCAATCGCCATGCCACGCGTCAATATGCGCCCCGGCGCGCGATCACGGCCGGAATCGTCTTCAGGAAGATCCCGAGATCCGTGCGCACGCTGCGGCGGCTCATGTACTCGATATCGAGCCGCATCCACTCGTCGAAACCGACGTGGTTGCGACCGGCCACTTGCCACAGACAGGTGATGCCCGGCTTGACCTCCAGACGACGCCGGTGCCACACCTCATACTTGGCCACTTCGCCCGGCAGCGCCGGCCGCGGCCCCACGATGCTCATATCGCCCCGGAGCACGTTGAAGATCTGCGGAATCTCGTCGAGGCTCGAGCGCCGCAAGAACTGCCCGACCGACGTGACGCGCGGGTCGTTCTTCATCTTGAACACCGGCCCCGTCAGCTCATTGCTCGTCTCGAGCTCGGCGCGCAGCCGATCCGAATCCGCCCGCATGGACCGGAACTTGTAGAACTTGAACGGGCGGCCGTTCTTGCCCACGCGCTCCTGGCGATAGAACACCGGCCCTTGCGAATCCAGCCGGATCATGATGGCCACCATCGGAATCACCGGCAAGAGCAGCAGCAAAATCGCGCTACCCGCGACGAGGTCGAACGCGCGCTTCGTGAAGGCGTATGCGAACGGTTCGGTGACGTCGATCGCCACCGCGTCGAGCGCAGCGGGCGCGGAGGGCGGGGATGGCAGCCGGGACGGCGTGCCGGGTCGCAAGCGCAAAGGTGTATCGCCGTTCATGGTCGTCTGCGCACGCAATCACGCCGCCCGTGCTGGCGCGGTGGATTCGTTCACCGGTTCGTGTCAGATGGACCGCCCTCGCCGCAAGGCGAGCGCGGGGCCAAGATGCGTTAGCAGAGGACCTTGTCGAACACCTCCAGAGAACGCAAATACTAGCAGGAATTCCGATTAGCGTCAAGGCGGTTGTCCCGGCCCGCGGCGGCCGCGATTGCCAGGGCGGTCGCGAATCTGCTACCATTACCGCAGGTTTGCTCGCCGCACCGGACCGCGCTGGGCATCGCCGCATTCACGGAGGAAAGAGATGTTGCGTTTCTGGGTGGTGGGGGTGCTCGCCCTGCTCGTCCCCCACGATGCTCACGCGTACCTCGACCCGGGTACCGGGAGTTACGTCTTGCAGATGATCATCGCCGGACTCCTCGGCGCGGCCTTCGCCATCAAGATGTCCTGGGT
>JAKEHA010000053.1 GCA_022615275.1 Candidatus Latescibacterota bacterium | reverse complement strand
GTCATAGATGTTCCGATTTGCCTACCCCGAGATGTTGTTGCTTCTTCTGCTCGTGCCGCTGGTGGCGTGGTGGATGCTCCGCCCTGGTCGCGAGCGCAGTGTCGCCTACTCGTCGCTCGACCTACTCTTGGGCGCGGGCCTCGGTGCGTCGGTGTGGAAACGCTACGGCAAGCTGGCGCTGCGCGTGGCCGCGCTCATACTGCTGACCTTCGCGCTCGCGCGCCCGCAGACGGGCCGGGCCAAGCACACCGAGTACGCGGAAGCGGTCGACATCATGCTGGTGCTGGATACCAGCGGCAGCATGCAGGCGCAGGACTTCGAGCCCAAGAACCGGCTCTTCGTCGCCATGGAAGTGATCAAAGAGTTCATCGCGAAGCGCACCACCGACCGCATCGGGCTCGTGATATTCGCGGCCGACGCGGTGACGCAGTGCCCGCTCACCCTCGACCACGCGCTCTTGGCGAAGCTCGTCGACGCGGTCGACTTCGGCATCCTCGACGACGGCACCGCCATCGGAATGGGGCTCGCGAACGCGTGCAATCGCATGAAGACGAGCGAAGCCAAGAGCAAGGTGATCGTCTTGCTGACCGACGGCCAGAACAACGCCGGCATGGTCGACCCGACCACGGCTGCGCGCGTGGCCGAGTCGCTCGGGATCAAGGTGTACACGATCGGCGTAGGGACGCGCGGGCGCGCCCCGATTCCCATCGACGACCCCGTCTTCGGCCGCCGGCTGATCTCGGTCGACGTCGACATCGACGAAGTGACACTGCGCAAGATCGCGGAGCTGACCGACGGGCGCTACTTCCGCGCCACCGATCGCCAGGAACTGGAGGGTATTTACGCGCGCATCGACGAGCTGGAGCGCACCAAAGTCGCCTCCGAGACGTTCGTCGAGTACACCGAGCGCTTCAAGTGGCTCCTGTTGCCGGTGCTGGGGCTGCTGGTCCTCGAACTCGGACTCGAGCAGACTATTCTGCGGGAGACGCCATGATCGAGTTCGCGTATCCATCGTGGCTCTGGGGGATCGCGGTGGCACCGTTGGTGGTGCTCGCGACCATCGTCGGCGCGCGCGTTCGCCGGCGAGCCCTGACCTCGTTCGTGGGGCTATCGCTCTTGGGGACACTCGCGCCCGGGTACAGCTGGCGCCGTCATCTCGCGAAGGGACTCCTGCGCGCGCTCGCGTTTTGCGCCCTGTTCGTGGCCCTCGCAGCACCGCGCTTCGGCAGCCAGCTGGTCAAGGTCGAGCGGCAGGGGATCGACGTCGTGATCGCCCTCGACACCTCGCTGTCGATGCTGGCCGAGGACGTGCGCCCCAACCGTCTCGAGCGCGCGAAGCAGGAGATCGTCGACGTCCTGTCCACCCTGGACGGCGATCGCGTCGGTGTGGTCGCCTTCGCGGGCGAAGCCATTGCGCTCTGCCCCCTGACCGTCGATTACGCGGCCGCGCTCATGCTGGTGCGCTCCGTCGACGTATACACCATCTCCGAGCCCGGCTCGGCCATCGCCGAGGCCGTCGAGGTCGCGACCTCGCTGTTCGAAGGCGCCGGCGCGGGCGACCGCGCCATCATCCTGGTGACCGACGGCGAGAACCAGGAAGGCGACCCCGTCCAGGCCGCGCAGGCCGCGGCGGATAAGGGCATTCGGGTGTTCGCGATCGGGATGGGAAGCCCCAAGGGTGAGCTCATCCCCGAGCGCGGCTCCGACGGATCGGTCACCGGGTATAAGAAGGACCCCCGCGGGGAGACGGTCTTGAGCCGCCTCGACGAGAAGACGCTCGAAGCGGTAGCCTCGGCGTCCAAGGGTAAGTATCTTCCCGCTACCACCGAAGGGCTGGAGATCAAGGTTCTCTACGACGAGATTTCGGGCATGCAAAAGAAATTGATCAAGGGCGAGTTCATCGAGCGCAAGAAGGAGCGCTTCTATATTCCCGTCGCGGTAGCACTCGCGTGCCTGCTGCTGGACGCGGTGGTCACCACCCGTGCCGGGCGGCGCCGAGGCGCGCGCGCGCGCATCCTGCACACCGGCGCCGCGGCGGCGCTCGCGCTCGCCTTCCTGTGCGGTCCGGCGGCGGCCAAGGACTCCGTCGACCGGGGCAAGGTGCGCTCCGCCAACAAACTCTACAAGAAGGGCGACTACAAGGACGCCTACCGTCTCTATCAGGAAGCGCTCGGCGATTCCGCGCGCCGCGTCACCGAGGCGCCGGGCGTGTACTACAACGGCGGCAACGCGCTGTACATGCAGAATCAGTTCGACCGCGCGTTGGACGCCTACCAGCGCAGCTACTCTCCGGACAGCGCGCTGACCGGCAAGATGCTCTACAACCGCGCAAACACCCTCTTGAAGGGAGGGCACGTGCCCGAGGCCATCGAGTCGTACTTGCAGGCGCTCTCGTACTTGCCCGACGACGAGGACGCGCGCCACAACCTCGAGATGGCGCTGGTCGCCAAGCAGCAACAACAGCAACAGCAGAGGCAACGGCAGCAGCAAGGCGACCAGGGTGAAAAGCAGGACCAATCGGGGGAATCGCAGAACGACTCGACCCGCAGCGACTCGCGAGAGAACCAGGACTCGCAGCCCGATTCGACGCAGCAGCAGCAACAACAGCAGCAAGCCGACCCGGACTCGTCGATGCAGCGGCAAGAGCCCGATTCGTCGTCGGCGCCCATGACCGAAGAGGAGATGCGCAAGTTGTCGCCCGAGGACGCCGCGCGCATTCTGCAGGCCTTGCAGGAGCGCGAGCAAGAACTCCAGAAGGAACGACGCAAGGCGGCGTTCCGCCGCAGCAAGCGTTCCGGGAAGGATTGGTAGCGTGGGACTCGTTAGGCGATTCTTGGGCCGCGCGCTGACCGCGGGCATCATCGTGGTCGCGAGCCTCCCCGCGCGCGCCGACGACGTGGCGGTGAAGGCGAGTGTCGAGCCCACCGTCGTCGAAGTGGGCGGGCAGGCCGTGCTCACCGTGATCGTCGAAGGCAAATTCCGCCGCGCCGGCGCGCCCGAGCTGCCGCCGCTGGACGGCTTCGACGTGTTCGAGAGCGGGACCTCGCAGAACTTCAGCTTCGTCAACGGGCAGGTGCAGTCGTCGCTCACCTTCCACTACGTGCTCTCGCCGCGCAAGGAGGGAGCGTTTCGCATCGAGCCCATCCGCTACACCGTGGGAGACAAGGTGTACACCGCGAACCCGGTGACGCTCGACGTGGTCGCGGGCGGGGCGGGCATCGCGCCGGGGCCGGGCCCGGGCGCGCAAGACCCGGGACAAGGGGGCATCGCGCCGTCGTCCGAAGAAAGCATCTTCGTGGCCGCTTCGGTGGACCGCGACACCGTGTTCGTCAACCAGCAGGTGACGTGGTCGCTTGGATACTACACCGACGGTCGCGTGGAGCTCTTGCGCAGCCCCAACTATTCGCCCCCCGAGGCGGAAGGCTTCTGGGTCGAAGACCTGCCACCGCAGAGCAAGTACTACCGCACGCTGCACGGCCGGCAGTATCTCGTGTCCGAGATCAAGCGCGGTTATTTTCCGACCGCTCCCGGGACCTACAAGGTCGGGGAAGCGCGCGTCGATATCGTGCTCGACAATGTCAACCGGCGCGGCGTGTTCGACGACTTCTTCAGCCGCGGTCGCGGCGGTTTCGGCGAGCCGCGCACGCTTCGCACCGATCCGGTCGAGGTGGTTGTGCTGCCGCTGCCGTCGGCGGGAAAGCCGACCGGGTTCAGCGGCGCGGTCGCGAGCGACTTGGTGGTTTCGATCGTCGCCGACAAGCAGGTTGTGCAGGTGGGCGAGCCCATCAATGTTTCGGTCGAGGTCAGCGGTGTCGGCAACATGAGGACGATCGCGCCGCCCAAGCTCGCCGACCTGGCGCAGTTCAAGACCTACGAGTCGGGCTCCTCGAACGATTCCTTCAAGAAGGACTACGTCGTCTCGGGGCGCCGCAAGTTCGACTTCGTCGTGGTCCCGCAGGTCGAAGGGTCGTTCAAGATGCCGGCGGTGCGCGTACCCTACTTCGACCCGGAGCTGAAGCTCTACCAGGTGGCACAGTCCGCGGAGATCCCGGTCGACGTGCAGCCGGGCACGCCCGAGGACGGACGCAAGGTGATCTACGCCGGCGGCGGCGACGACTTCGAGGTCATCAACCGCGACATTCGGTTCATCCACGCGGTACCGGCGAGCCTGCCCGTGGCGTCGCGCCCATTTTACGCGCACCCTGTGTTCTTCGCGCTGCAAGCGCTCCCGATGCTCCTCTTGGGGGCGTCCGTGGTGGTCGAGCGGCGGCGCCGGCGCTTGCGCAGCGACGTCGGTTTCGCGCGCGCGAGCCGTGCCCGCCGTGAGGCCGAGCGCAAGCTGGCCGAGGCCGAGCGCGCCTTTCGCGACGGCAACGCGTCGGACGGATTCGGCCGCGTGCACGCCGCCGTGTTCGGTTACTTTGCCGACAAGATGAATGCGCCCGTGGCCGGTCTCACGACCGACGCCGTCGAAGCACACCTGCGCGAGACGCATGCGAGCGAAGAGGTGACGGCATCTCTGAAGGCGGTGATCGACGCGTGCGACGCCGCGCGTTACGCGGCGGGGGCGGCGGACGTGGAGCGGGGGCGCGAAGGCGCCGCGCGCGCGCGCGAGGCATTGATCGCGCTCGAGAGGGGTTCGCGATGAACGCAGTACCCGCGTGGACGCTCGCGCTCGCGATGGTTCTGACCGCGTCGCGGGCCGGAGCGCAAGACGAGGCGCCGGCTGACCAGTTCGCGCGCGCCAACGCCGCTTACGAAGCCGGCGACTACGCAGCCGCGATCGACGATTACACGCGCGTGGCGGAAGCGGGTGTCGTTTCCTCCGACCTCTACTACAACCTCGGCAACGCCTACTTCAAGGACGGCGGGTTGGGACGCGCCGTGTTGTGGTACGAGCGCGCCCGGCGCCTGGCGCCACGCGACCCCGACGTGCGCGACAACCTCGATCTCACGCGCTCGCTCCTGCGCGACAAGCAGCTGGTTACCGCCGAACCGCGCTGGCGGCGCGCGCTCCTCGCGTGGCACCGCGACACCACGACCGCGGAGTCGGTGGTGGCGGCCAGCGCCCTATACGCGCTCCTGTGCCTCCTGGGCGTGTTGTTCGTGTTCCGCCAATCGGAGTGGTTCTCGCGGCTCTACGCGCGTCTCTCGATCCTCTCGCCGGGGCGGTTGCTGGGCCTCGACAAGGCCCAGGACCTCGGCGTGGCGATGGCGATCGTATTCCTGGTGGTGGGCGCCTTGACGACCTCGGCGGTCTCGAAAGTGCGCGCCGAGGGAGCGCGCGCGCAGGGTGTGGTGGTGGCGCAGGAAGTGTCCGTGTTCAGCGGGCCGAGCCGCGACGCCTCGGTCCAGTTCAAGGTGCACGAAGGCACGCTGGTGTCGGTGCGCGATGCGCGCCCCGGCTGGGTGCGGGTCGACTTGCCCGGAGACTTGAGCGGGTGGGTCGACGAGACGACGCTAGACCCAATCTGACGCCCACTCGAAGTCGATCGCGATCTCCGTCGAACCGACGCGCAGGACGTCGCCGTTGTTGAGCGCGACGCGCCGCGTGCGCTGTCCGTTGACCCACGTGCCGGTCGTGCTGTCCAGATCTTCCACGACATAGTTGCCGCGCTCGTAGAGCACGCGTGCGTGGTAGCGCGCGACGTCGGGATCCTTGAGCTCGATGTTGTTGTCGTGCTCGCGCCCGATGGTGAGCGTAGTCGGCAGGAGCGGGACCGACTCGCCCGCGTGCGGGCCGTTGACGAAGACCAGGCTCGGCGTGTGCGCCGGCTTGCCGCCTTTGCGCGGCGCCGCGGTGGCCGTGGACGCGGGTGCGGCCGGCGCGGGCGTGCTCGTCATGCGCGGGCGCGCGCCGGGCGTCGCCGGCG